>JBOGVH010000089.1:0-6949 GCA_050695235.1 Actinomycetota bacterium | reverse complement strand
CCCCTGGAGGGCGGCCTCGTGGGCTGCGATCGCGGCCATCTCGGGATTGTCCGTCTCCAGGTAGTCCTGGAGCGTCCGGCCGACCACCTCCCCCGGCGACAGGCCCAGGCCGGCCAGTCCCCCGCCTACGGACGATGTGAACCGGAGCTCCCGATCGGTGGTCCAGGCGATGGCGGGCATCTGCTCGACCAGCGACCACAGGAGCTGTCGCTCCTCACGCGCGCCGGAGTCGTTCCTCATGTGCTGGCAGTGGTATCGGAAGAACGCACTCCTGCCTCAACAGACTCTTCGGCCATCGTGCGTGGACATTCCCATTCCCCCCTCGTCCCGGGGTCGTTCGGCACCAGCGCTAGGATGGCCGGATGAGCGGGGGCCCCTACCCGTCGAACCTCGTGTCCGACGTGGTCCTGCGAGATGGTTCCACCGTCCGCATCCGCCCGGCCCGGGCCGACGACCTGGCCAGGGTCCAGGACTACCTGGTCGGCCTGTCGCCGGAGACCAGGCGACTGCGTTTCTGGACGGTCGCGGTGAACATCGGGGAGCTGGCCGAGAAGATCGTGGACGTCGACTACCGGGACCACCTCACGCTGCTGGTCCTTCGCGGCGGTGAAGAGGGCACGATGATCGGTGGTGCCCAGTACTCACGGATGGACGACGGCCGAGCCGAGATCGGTATGTCCGTGGCCGACGAGTGGCAGGGCAAGGGCATCGGCTCCATCCTCCTCGGCCAGCTGGCCCAAGCGGCCGGCGAACGAGGCGTGACGGTCCTCGTCGCCGAGGTCCTCCCGGAGAACCACGGGATGATCGGGGTCTTCAGGGAAAGTGGGTTCCCCCTGTCGATCCGAGCCCTCCCTGGAGCCATCGAGGTCGAGCTGCCCGTGTCCCTCACCGAGGATGCGGTCGCACGGTTCGAGCGTCGAGAGACCGCGGCCTCGGTGAACGCCATACGGACATTCCTGTCGCCGAGGTCGGTGGCTGTTGTCGGGGCGTCACGGGACCGGTCCAGCATCGGCGGGCAGCTGTTCCACAACCTGCTCACCGAGGAGTTCCACGGGCCCGTGTTTCCGGTGAACCCCAGGGCGGAGGTGGTGCACGGCGTCCCGGCCTACCCGTCGATCGAGAAGGTCCCCGGCCCGGTCGACGTTGCGTTCATCGTCGTACCCGCGGCGTTCGTCATCCAGGTGGCTCGGGAGTGCGGTGAAAAGGGGGTCCGGGGGCTGGTCGTCATCTCATCGGGGTTCGCCGAGATCGGCGGCGATGGCCCGGCCAGGCAGCGAGAGCTGGTGGAGGTCTGCCGGGCGTACGGGATGCGGATCATCGGCCCCAACTGCATGGGGATCGTGAACACCGACCCCAACGTCCGGCTGAACGGCACGTTCGCCTCGATCTTCCCGCCTCCAGGGCGGGTGGGGTTCCTGTCCCAGAGCGGCGCGCTCGGCCTGGCCGTGATGCAGCACGCCGCCGAGCTCGGACTGGGCCTGTCGTCGTTCGTCTCGGTGGGCAACAAGGCCGACATCTCCGGCAACGACCTCGTGGCATTCTGGGGCGAGGACGAGCGGACCGACGTGGTCCTGCTGTACCTGGAGTCCTTCGGAAACCCCCGGCGGTTCGCCCGCCTGGCACGCGAAGTCGGGAGGCGAAAGCCGATCGTCGCAGTGAAGTCGGGACGAAGCGCCGCGGGGGCCCGCGCCGCCGCGTCACATACCGGGGCGCTGCTGGCCGCCTCCGACGTCACCGTCGATGCCCTGTTCCGGCAGGCCGGGGTGATCCGGACCGACACGCTCGAGCAGATGTTCGACGTCGCGGAGCTACTGGCGAACCAGCCGGCGCCGGGAGGGGACCGGGTGGCCATCATCACGAACGCGGGCGGGCTGGGGATCCTGTGCGCCGACACCTGTGAGGCGAACGGGTTGATGGTTGCCCCGCTGTCCGAGACCACGAAGGCGCAGCTTCGGGAGTTCCTGCCTTCCGAGGCATCGGTGGAGAACCCGGTGGACATGATCGCGTCGGCGAGCGACGCGGACTACGAGGGCGCCATCCGAACCGTCGCCGGCGACCCGGACGTGGACGCCGTGATCGTCATCTACATCCCGCCCCAGGTAGAGAAGGCGGCGGCGATCGTCCTGGCGATCGCCCGAGCCGTCCGGGACGTCGGAGGCAACATCCCGGTGGCGACCACGTTGATGGGGGGCTCGGCCGTGGAATCGGAGCTTCGCGCCGACGGGACGAAGATCCCGTCGTTCTCGTTCCCTGAGCAGGCAGCCATCGCCGTCGCCCGAGCAGCGGCATACGGACGGTGGCGAACCAGACCGGAGGGCACCGCCCCTCGGTTCGACGACGTCCGGCGGGACGAGGCCTACGCCGTGATCGCGGGCGCCTTGGGGCGCGGCGGCGGTTGGTTGACGGCCGAGGAGCTCGAGGAGCTCCTGGGCTGCTGGGGGCTGCGGGTGGCGCGTTCGGCCCGGGCGGTGACGCCAGAGGAAGCCGCCGCTGTCGCCTCGAGCCTCGGCGGCCCCGTCGCCCTGAAGGCATTGGGTCGGGACATCGTGCACAAGACCGATGTCGGGGCGGTGCGCCTGGGGCTCGCCGCTCCCGATGACGTGATCTCCGCCGCGAAGCAGATGGCGCGTCGTATCGACGAGGCCGGCCTCACGCTGGAGGGGTTCCTGGTCCAGGAGATGGTGACCGGCGGCGTCGAGATTCTGGTGGGCGTGGCCCAGGATCCGCTCTTCGGGCCGGTCGTTGCGTGCAGCGCCGGCGGAACGGCGGCCGAGCTCCTGCGGGACGTCTCCGTCAGGATCGCGCCGATCACCGATCTCGACGCTTCAGAGATGGTGCGCTCCCTGAAGACGTTCCCGCTCCTCGACGGATATCGGGGCGCGTCCAAGGCCGACGTCGCCGCGCTCGAGGAGGTCATCCTTCGGGTCTCGACGGTGGTCGACACCCATGCGTCGATCGCCGAGATGGACTTCAACCCGGTGATGGTGCTGCCCCACGGTGCGGTCATCGTCGACGCGAGGGTCCGGGTCCAGGAATCGGCCGCGCCCAAGCCCCTCGCGTCTCGCCCGACAGCGGGATAGCGGCTAGCGCCCGACTCCGACCGCCCTTGGCCGGACCATCAGGACGGAGCAGGGCGCGTGCGTGGCCACGTACTCGCTGACGCTGCCCAGCAGGACCCGGGCCACACCCGAGAGCCCGCGGCTCCCCACGACCACGAGGTCCGACCGCTCGCGCCCGGCTGCTTCCAGGATGGCGTATTCGGGCCGGCCGAGCGCTCGCTCGCGGATGGGTCGGGCGCCGGCAGCGCGGGCCACCTGGGCCGCGGATTCGATCTCGGTCGGGTCGGGCTCGTCGTCGTCCAGCGTCCATTCCCGCTCGTCGCCTTCGAAGACCGGGACGACGTGCTGGAGCCGAAGCTCGGCTCCGGCCGCCACGGCGATCCGGGCGGCGAGCCCGGCCGTCTCGATCGAGCTGTCCGAGCCATCCACTCCGCACAGGATGCTCCCTGGGAACGTCGAGCCCGCCTCCCGCCCCACCAGGACGGAACACGGGGCGTGCCGGAGGACATGTGCGGCGACCCTCCCGACGCGGACCCTCCCACCGAGGAGCCCGGCGTCCGGGCCGACGCAGATCAGGTCGACCGCGTGGTCGGCGGCCTCCTCCAGGAGCGCCTCGGCCGGGTCGCCGGCCACGACCTTGGTGTTGGCCGGCACGCTCCGTGCGGCGATGGCCTCGGCCCTGTGGAGCACGGCCTCCGCCTTCGGCTCCGATTCGTCGTGGGGCCGGCTCGTATCGATGACGAAGACGAGGTCGAGGGCAGCGCCGGTCACGGATGCGAGCTGGGCGACCCTCCCGACGGCCTCCTCCGCCCGCTGCGACCCATCCGTTCCGCCGAGGATCCGGTCGAACACGTGTGGCCGTTCCGAACTCACCACTCGTTGGTCCCGCCGCGGATGCTACCGTCCGTCGCCGCACCGGCACCACCGCCCGGGTACGCTCAGGTCGATGGACCGCCGCGACCGGTTGATCGAGGCCGGGATGATCCTGGCGTCCGAACTCTCCCTGGACGCCGTGCTCCAGCGCATCATCGAGCTTGCGGTGGAGATCACCGACGCACGGTACGGAGCCCTGGGCGTGATCGGCCCGGGCGGCGATCTGCAGGAGTTCATCACTACCGGGATCACACCCGAGGAACGCGAAGCGATCGGCGCCCCCCCGCACGGCCGCGGCATCCTGGGCGCGTTGATCGAAGAAGGCAAACCCTTGCGTCTCCCCGACATCTCCGCAGATCCTCGCTCGGTGGGCTTCCCTCCGAACCACCCGAAGATGAGGTCGTTCCTCGGTGCCCCCATCGTCGTGCGTGGCGAGGTGTTCGGGGACATCTACCTAACCGAGAAGCGGGGAGCCCCGGAGTTCGAGGGGCGGGACGAGCGAGACGTCTTGGTCCTGGCTGCCCAGGCCGGCGTCGCCATCGAGAACGCCCGCCTGTATAAGGAGATCCATCGTCTGGCCGTCCTCGAGGATCGGGAGCGGATCGCGATGGAGCTCCACGACGGCGTGATCCAGTCCCTGTTCGCCGTGGGCATGGGCCTCCAGGGCACCGCCCTGATGAGCCGCGACGAGGAACTGGAACGGCGTCTGGAAAGCGCCGTCGCCGAGATCGACCGAGTGATCCGCGACCTCCGCAACTACATCTTCGGGTTGCGGCCGGGGATCCTGGCCGACCGGCAGCTCGACGAGGCGCTCGGACATCTGGGCGAGGAGTTCCAGCAGAAGAGTGGCGTGGTGACGGTGGTCGACGTCGATCCCACAGTGGCCTCCGAGCTCACCGCGGTGGCGGCCGATGTCCTGCAAGTTGCGCGGGAGGCCCTCTCGAATGTGGGACGCCACGCCGAGGCGTCCACCTGCCGCGTGTCCCTGTACCGCCGAGACCACCATGCTGTGCTCGAAGTCGATGACGACGGCAGAGGCTTCGATCCGGAAACGAACAGGCGCGGCGACGGCCTTGCCAACGTGGAGTCGCGGACCCGAGAGCTTGGCGGCAACGTGTCGATCGAGAGCGCGCCCGGAAAGGGCACCACGATCAGAGTGGCGTTGTCCCTGTAACCCGCCAGTCGAGTAGGGACGTGGACAGCCCGCGCACCGCCCCGAGAAGGGCCTCGCGGGTGGGATGCCGCCGAAGCCGGATGACCTCCCCGGGAACCTCGTCGCCGTCCCGGGACCCCAGGGTCACGACGGGCCGCCCCGATACGAGGTACAGGCCGAGCAACCCCTCCGCCGCGGTCCCCATCATCAGGGCCTCGCTGTCGAGGCTCATGTCGAGGACGACGACGTCGGCCGCATCCGCGAGTGGGCACGCGCCCGTCCGGTCACCAACGCACGTGTAGTCGGGTTCGGTTGGGCCGGGGCACGCCATCACCGTGAACCCGGAGGCCTCGAGCCAAGAGGAGAACAGCTCGCGCTCCGCCGGGTCCGCCTCCACAACCAGGACCATCCCCTGGGCCTCAGGATCCTCACTCATGGTCCGATTCTGCATGCGATCGGGGCGCGAGGGTCGTGCCGGAGGTCCCTCCGTGACCAGGACCATCGACCCTCGGCCGGCATCCGGCGGACGCCCATGCTGTGGATCATGTTCATCCGGTACTTCTTGGATCTCCCGCTTCCGTTCGAGGAGGTGCGGGAGACGTTCCTGGCCTCGCCGGAGGCCTGGGTTCCCGGACTCGCCCGGGATGCGGAAGACCGAGGAGAGCGCCTCATGGCCGAGGTGGGGTTCTCGTTCGACGACGGCCACCGGGTGGGCAAGCGGGTCGAGATCGAGCTCGGACCTCCCTTCCACTTCCCGGCCAGGACGACCCTTCCCCTTACGTGGACGGCCACGAGGCCCGAGCGCCTGTTCCCTTCGCTCGACGCGGACATGGAGATCGCGTCCCTCGGGCCCAACCGGACCCAGCTCGCGATCAGCGCCCGGTACCGGCCGCCCTTCGGTGGCGTTGGCCGTGCATTGGACCGAGCGCTGCTCCATCGCGTGGCGGAGGCCACGATCAAGGACTTTCTCGACCGGGTGGCCGAGGCAATCGCCGCGGGAGCCCCGGTGGGGACGTAGACATAGCGCCATCCCTGGCTCTCGCCTCGATGCGGCAACCAGCCGTTAGGATTCCTCGCATGTCGGAACCACCGCTCCGTGTCCTGCTCGTCGACGACCACGAGGTGGTCCGTGGCGGTGTGAAGGCGCTGCTGCAGGCCACGGAGGACATCGTCGTGACCGCCGAGGCGTCCTCGGTCCGAGAGGCCATCGACGAAGCCGACCGGGCCCGGCCGGACGTCGTGGTCATGGACGTGCGACTGGCAGACGGGAGCGGGATCGAAGCGACACGGGAGATCCGGGCCCGCCACCCGAAGACCGCCGTCATCATGCTCACATCCTTTGCGGACGACGAGGCCCTGTTCGCCTCGATCATGGCCGGAGCCTCCGGCTACGTCCTGAAGCAGGTGAAGGGCGGGGAGCTGGTCCGGGCCATCCGGACCGTGGGCAAGGGCGAGAGCTTGCTCGACCCAGCCGTAACCAGCGCCGTCCTGGACCGCCTACGCAAGGGCAAGCACCTGCTGAAGGACGAGAAGCTGGCCCGCCTCTCGCCCCAGGAGGAGCGGATCCTGTCACTGATCGCCGATGGGAAGACCAACGGCGAGATCGGTGTCGAGCTTCACCTGGCCGAGAAGACCGTGAAGAACTACGTTTCGAGCATCCTGTCCAAGCTCGAAGTGGCCCGCCGGGCCGAGGCCGCCGCCTACCTCGCGCGCCACACCACGACCCCCGGAACCCCTGCCTAGGGGTCGTTTGCATCCTCGAAGCCGAGCTGGACAGACGTGATCGTGCTGCGCCAGTAGGTAAACGGCCCGTTCGGAAGCTCCCACCGCACCTCGGCGTGGGTCGGGATGCGAACCCCGCCGA
>JBOGVH010000088.1:0-3017 GCA_050695235.1 Actinomycetota bacterium | reverse complement strand
GTCGTGGGTGATGAGGATCATGGCCAGGCCCAGCTCCCGACGCAGTCGCTCCAGGAGGTCGAGGATCTGTGCCTGGACCATCACGTCGAGGGCGGTCGTCGGCTCGTCGGCGATCACCAGGCTGGGGTTGCACGCCAGCGCCATGGCGATCATCACGCGCTGCTTCTGGCCGCCCGAGAGCTCGTGCGGGTAGTCGTGCAAGCGACGCGGCGGGAGGCCGACCTGCTCTAGGAGGGCGCCGACCCGGACCACGGCCTCCCGTTCGCCGGCTTGACCGTGGATGACGATGGCCTCGGCGATCTGGTCGCCGATCCGCCGCACCGGGTTCAGCGCGTGCATCGCCCCCTGGAACACCACGGACGCCTCCGTCCACCGGACGGCGCGGAGCCGGCCCGGCTTCATGGTCAGCACGTCCTCGCCGTTCAAGAGGACACTGCCGGTCACGGTCGTCCGAAGGGGAAGCAGGCGGAGGATGGCGTTGATGACGGAGGTCTTGCCGCAACCGGACTCGCCGGCCAACCCGAGCACTTCGCCGCGGTCGATGTCGAGGCTGACCCCCCGGACCGCCGGCAACGAGCCGGCCTGGGTCTGGTACGCCACGTGCAGGTCCCGGACGGACAGCAGGCTCACCGTTGTCTCAGCCTGGGGTTCAGGATCTCGTCGAGGGCGAAACCGCACATCGTGAAGGCCAACACGACCAGGACGATGCACACGCCGGGTGGACCGAGCCACCACCAATTCCCCGCCGAGGCCGCTCCGGCGGAGAAGGCGAAATCGAGAATGGTCCCCCAGGAAACGCTGAGGGGGTCTCCGAGACCGAGGAATGAGAGCGTGGTCTCGGAGAGGATGGCCACGGCGACGACGAGGATCGTGTTGGCGAAGATCAGCGGGAAGACGTTCGGAAGAACGTGACGGGTCACGAGATGCCAGTGGCCCGCGCCCAAGGCTCGAGCCCGTTCGACGTACGGCCGCGCCTTCACCGAGAGAGCCTGAGCCCGAACAACGCGGGCTGTGCCCGCCCAAGACGTGACCCCGATGACGAAGATGATGATGAGCAGGGAACGGCCGAGGATGGACGCCAGTACGATCGCCAGAGGCAAGAAGGGGATCACCAGGAACCAGTCCGTGAACCTCATCAGGGCCGAATCGCGCCACCCCCCGAAGTACCCCGCCACGATGCCGATGACCGAGCCGATCATCATCGAGATGGCTGTTGCCACCAGGCCCACCATCAGCGAGATCCTCGATCCCCAGATCACCAACGTCAGCACGGGACGCCCCAGGTTGTCGGTCCCCAGCGGGCTGTCGAGGCTCGGTGGACAGGGCACTTGGGGGCAGAGCCCCTCGCCTGAGATCAACGACGCATCCAAGCCGTCGCGGTTCGCCAGCAGCGGGGCGAAGATCGCCACCGCCCCGAAGAACAGCAGAATGGCCAAACCCATCATGCCCATCTTGCTCCTGCGGTACGTCCGCCAGACGCGGGTGATCCCCCGCCGCCTTCGGGCCCAGGCGATGGCTCGAGGGTTGGCCGGAGGTGGAGGCGGCGGCGGTTCCTCCACCACCACGGGGCGGGCTCCCAGGGGCTCGATGGGAGTCTGCATGGGTCAGGCCTCGCGAACCCGGGGGTCGAGGTAGCTGTACAGCAGGTCCGCGACCAGGTTGGCCACGATGACGGCCCCGCTGAACAGCAAGAACAGGCCTTGGAGCAGCGGGTAGTCGGGGGCCCTGAGCGCCTCGAAGCTCAGTAACCCCAGGCCGGGCCACGAGTACACGGTCTCCACCGTGATGGCCCCGGATACCACGAACCCCAGGTTCAGGGCCACCAGCGTCACCGTTGGCAGGAGCGCGTTGGGGACCACGTGGCGGCGAAGGACGAGGTTCTCACGCAGGCCCTTGGCTCGAGCGGTGGTCACGTAGTCCTCGCCAATCACGTCGAGGAGCGACGACCGCATGATGAGCGCGTACTCGCCGAGGAACGCGAGCGTGAGCGTGAGGCCGGGTAACACCATGTGGTTGGCGACGTCGACGACGGCGGCGAAGCCGGTGAAGCCCGCCCCGGCCGTCACGATCCCCCCGGTGGGGAAGATCCCCAGGGTCGAGGCGAAGACGATCAGCAGGATGATCCCCAGCCAGAACTCCGGCATGGCGTACATCACCAGGGCGAACCCCAGAGATCCGACATCGAAGGCACTCCCGCGCCGCCAGCCTCCGTAGATCCCGATCATGAGCCCGATGACGGTCGACGCGACGGTGGACAGGCCGATGAGCAAGATCGTATTCCAGACCCGGTCCTGGATGAGCCCCAGCACCGGCCGGCGGAAGGTGAAGGAGATCCCGAAGTTCCCCCGCAGCGTGTCGCCCACGTAGTTGACGAACTGTTGGGGGAGAGGGTCGTTCAATCCGAAGTCCTCCGTGAGCTGACGGACGGCCTCCGCGGGCAACAGGCGGTTCCGAAGGAGGATCTGTGCCGGGTTCCCTGGGAGGATCCGAAACAGGAAGAAGTTGAAGACGATGACGAACCCCAGGGTGAACACCGCCTGGAGCACCTTCGATGTTAGGTACCTACGGGTGCCCACCCTGGCTCGTCCCTCTTCGTGGAACCCTTGTCTAGGCCCTATCCTCCTCGCGCCGGCGCGGACGGACGAACACAACGGCCGCGACGATGACGGCGATCCCAACGACGATGCCGATCCAAACCCATGCCGGGATGCCCTTGGCCTCCCTGGGCCCGGCCGTACCCTCCGAGACCGGCCTCATCGTCACGAAGGATTCATTGCTGTAGAAGGTCCCGAACAGGTCGCCGTTCGGCGCCGGCGAGGTCACGTACCCGGTGATCGTGTCGTTCCGGTAGGCCTGGAGGTTCTGGTCATACCACAAGACCACGTAGGGGGCGTCGAGGTAGAACTGCCGCTGCATCTCGTGGATGACGGCCTTCCGCTCCTCCGGGTCGAGGATGGTCTTCTGTTCGAGGAACATCTGGTCGTAGGTCTGGTCGCAGTAGTAGCTGTCGCTCCAGA
>JBOGVH010000087.1:0-4745 GCA_050695235.1 Actinomycetota bacterium | reverse complement strand
ACGTGCAGCGGACCGGTCGGGTTCGCCGACACGAATTCGACCTGCATGGATCGGCCGTTCGGCTCGGCCCGGCCGTATCGAGGTCCCCGGGCCACAGCGTCGCGCAGCACGTCGAGCAGCCACTCGGCACGCACGAAGAGATTGACGAACCCCTGTCCCGCCACCTCGACCCGTTCGATCAGCTCGTCCGGGGGCAGGTGGGATCGGATGGCCTCGGCCACCTCGCGGGCGCTCCTGCCGACCCGTCCGGCCAACGCCAGCGCCACGTTCGTCGAGAAGTCGCCGAACTCCTTCTGCCTCGACGCGGCGACCTCGATCTCCGGGAGGTCGCCGGAGAGCCCGAGGTCGTCCCGGGCGCCATCCAGGGCATGCCGGACGATGCGCGCGATCCGGTCCTCGATCATCGGCGGCGGCGGGTCGCCTAGGCCTGCGCCGTCTTGCGGGCGAGCGCTCGACGGACGATCTCGACCAGATGCGACGGGTCGAATGGCTTCGTGACGTACTCCTCCACGCCGAGAGCGTAGCCGCGGGCCCGGTCCTCGTCCTGTGCCCGAGCGGACAGGAAGATGCACGGGACGTCCCGCATGGCCGGCATCTCCTTCAACCGGCGGAGGATCTCGAAGCCGTCGACCCGCGGCATCATGACGTCGAGGATGACCAGGTCCGGGACCTGCTCGGCAACCCGCCGGGAGACTTCCTCCCACCCGGACGCCGAATCGACCTCGAACCCCTCCACCCGGAAGTTGATCTGGAGCAGACGGCTGATGACCGCATCGTCGTCGACGATCAGGATCCGCGGCCTGGCCTCACCCTCCATGTGCGCAGGATAGCGAAGGGTTTCACCCAGACCAGCACATCGGACTCCCCGGCAGAGGGCGTTGCTAGACTCGGGACGGCACGCCCTCGTAGCTCAGCGGATAGAGCGCCGGCCTCCGGAGCCGGGTGCGCAGGTTCGAGTCCTGCCGAGGGCACCCAAACTGGACGTTCGAGGATCACTCAACGCGACATGAATGGGCCGGGCCCAGCGTGGGCCCGGCCCATTCGGTCACCATCGCTCACGAGCACTTCGGCCTGTTGCGAGGCTTCGTCCGGTAGACCAACCGGAGCATCGTGAGATCGGTGAGCTGGTTGGATTCTGCCGGTCTCCCGGCGGACGGGCGGGGCGGTGGCCCCTGCCCGCGAGGGATGGCTCAGCAGCCAGTCACCTCGGGGGTCTCCTGCTGTTTATGCAAGTTGGACCACCTCCTTTCTCCCGTGCCGTCATGGTGCGACAGAATCGGCCGGAAGGCAACAACGAGGTTTCCACCGACGAGGAAGGAGAAAGCACCGCGGAGCGGCGGTCATCCCCCGATCGGGGCGCCGGTCCACGCCGCCACCACACCGAGCACGGCGGCAACGAGAAGGGCGCTCACCACTCCGCGATGGAGCCCCAGCAGCCAGGCCGTGGCCAGTGCCAGCACCCCCACTTGCCAGAGATGTTCGAGCTCGAGGCCGAGGCCTATGGCCGAGCCCGCGATCGCGCCGATGGCGGCGGCCCCCGCTCCGGTGAGGAAATGCTGAACTCCGGTATTGGCACGCAGCCGCTCGAAGCGTGGCGCACCGATGAGGACGAAGGCGAACGAGGGGCCGAACGCGACGAGCGAGGCCAGAAGGCCGCCCCCGATCCCCGCCGCGGCGTAGCCGACCACCGCGACCGTCTGGACCACCGGTCCGGGCGTGATCTGGCCGAGGGCGACCGCACTCAGGAACTGGCCGCCCGTCATCCAGTGATAGGTGTTGACGGCGTCCTGCTGCATGAGGGGGATGATCACGAATCCCCCGCCGTATGACAGCGCGCCCACCTTGACCGCCACCCACACCAGGGCGCCGAGACCGCCGACTGCGGACGCATGGACGATCAGGGCCGGGGCGAACCCGCTCAGCCACGACGTCGTTCGCTCGCCACGGGCCCCCGCGGCCACCTCGACGATCCCGCAGCCAGCAAGGACCAGAACGAGCCACGGGCCGATCGTGGCCGCCGCGGCGAAGCCGAGGACCAGGTAGGCCATCCAGCGAACCCGGCGGTTGCGGACGGCACCGGTCCGACGCCAACTGGCGGGGATAAGCGCGATGGCGGCCGCAACGGCGACGGCGGGAACGGCGGCACCGGCCCCGGCGGCCGCACCTTCCACCCACCGCGGTGGGTGGGGCCCGAGGAACAGCGCGGCCAATCCAAGGATGACGATGAGCCCCGGGAGGATGAAGCAGGATCCACCGACCACCGCACCGAGGCGGCCGCGGAGGCGCCAGGCGCAGTACATGGCGAGCTGCGTCGAGGCAGGGCCCGGGAGGAGATTGGTGGCGGCGATGCCGTCTTCGAACTCGCGAGCCGACAGCCACCGGCGCCGTTCGACGCACAGCTCGCGGAGGAGCCCGATGTGCGCGGGCGGGCCGCCGAACCCGATGCAGCCGATCCGCCCCCACTCTCGAGCGACGACGGCCAGCCGGACTCGCTCGGTGGCCGGCTGCCCCATCGGTGCGTCCAGTCGCTCCTACCGAACCAGCAGCACCGGGCAGGCGGCGTGGTGCACGACCTTGTTCGCGACACCGCCGAGCAGGAGGCTCTTCCATTCGGTCATGCCGCGCGATCCGAGGACGATCAGGTCTGCTCGGGTCGCGTCCGCAACCTTGATGATCTGTTGGGGCGTGTCGCCGGCGCTCACCCGGCGGATCTCCCCTCGGGCGTTGACGCCCGCTTCTTCGAACCTCGCGACCGCCTGCGCCACGAGGCCCTCCGCGGGGACCGGTGGGCCGAGGTCGACGTCGGACCCCTCGTATCGCTCGTACTCGCGAATGTGGACGACGATCACCGCCGCGTCATACCGCTGAGCGAGATCGAGGGCGACGGCGATCGTCTTCTCGCTCTGTGGTGAGCCGTCCACGGCGACGAGGATGCGCTCGAACACGCCGGGCTCGCTCAGGGAACGCCTGCTTCGTGAGCTTCGGTAAGGACGCTTCCGTCGTCGTCAGGTGGGAGCGTCGCGGGACGGAGGCGGCCACGCGTCCTGGCGAAATATGCAGCGGCGGCGACGAACCCGATCCCGATCGGCGCGCCAAGCGCCTGCCAGCCTATCCACCGCCGACGACTCAAGCCCGCGCGGTCCCACATGCTCTGCGGGTGTGCGGCGGCATCGATCGCCCCCCAGATCGGGAGGCCCACGAGGGCAACCGCGACAAGGACGACGCCGAGGACCGACGTTGGCACCTCGAGCAGCTTCAGGGCCGAGGCCAGGAGGACGAGCACGATGGCGGGACGGATGACGCCCTCCGGCGCCTTGGAGGAGAGCCGCGCACCAGCGTACACGGCCGGGAGTGCACCGATCAGGATCGAGGCGGTCAGGCCGAGCTCGAGGTCACCGACCAGGATGTGCGCTAGCGCCGCGGAGGTCACCAAGGGGACGGCCTGCACCAGATCGGTTCCCACGAGCTGGGACCCCCGGAGCGTCGGGTAGGTGAGCATGAGGCACACGATGATGATCGAGCCCGAGCCCACAGAGGTTAGGCCCACGAGCAAGCCTCCCACGGCCCCGATCACCACCGTGATCGGGATCCTGACGGCGATCGATCCGCCCGGACCGAGCGTCACGCGCCGACCGGCACGAGCCTCGGCGCTCCGCCGAGCCTGGAGCCAGGCCCTGAAGACCATAGCGGCCGAGGCCAGGATGAGCGTCACGCCGAGGAAGACCTTCGTGGTGGTCTCGACCGCCTCGCTGTCACCCGTCGCATGAAGCAGCAGGACGCCGCCGAACGCGGCAGGGATCGAGCCGATGCAGAGCCACCTCACGAGCTCCCATCTGACCGTCTTCCGCCGGATATGGACACCGCCGCCGACCGGCTTCATGACCATCGCGGCGACCAGATCGGAGGAGACCGCCGCCGTGGGGTTCACCCCGAAGAAGATCAGGAGGATGGGAGTCATGAGGGCACCTCCGCCCATGCCGGTCAGGCCGACGGTGAACCCGACGATCACGGACGCGAGCGCGATAGACCAATCGATGTGCAAGGGAGCAAAGGATACGTCGGCGCCCGAGCCGGCCCGGACCACAGCCTGCTCAATCGCACGGGCACATCCGATACTGTCCGCCTGGAGCTGCCGTGGCGGAGGTCCCCGGGAACCGCGATCCCCTGTCGAAGCGCGACCTGGATCCCGATCCGATCGCGCAGTTCCGCGTGTGGCTCGATGACGCGCGCAACGGTGGGATCCGGCTTCCCGAGGCCGTGGCGCTGGCGACGGTCGACGCCGGCGGGCGTCCGTCCGTCCGCCACGTGTTGCTCAGGGGGATCGACGAGCGCGGCTTCGTCTTCTACACGAACTACGCGAGCCGAAAGGGGCGCGAGCTGGACGCCAACCCTCAGGCAGGGATGGCCTTCTACTGGCGCGAGCTCGACCGGCAGGTATGCGTGAGCGGAACGGTCGAGCGAACCAGCCGGGCCGAATCCGAAGCCTATTTCCGCACCCGGCCCCGAGAGGCGCGCGTGGGCGCCTGGGCCTCGCGCCAGAGTGCGGTCGCGAGCTCGCGGGAGGAGCTCGATACCCGGTACCGGGAGATCGACGCCAGATATCAGGGCCTTGAGGTCCCGCTCCCCCCGAACTGGGGCGGATATCGCCTGGCACCGGGGACGGTGGAGTTCTGGAAGGGGCGGGAGCACCGCCTCCACGACCGGTTCCGGTACACGAGGCAGTCCGACGGCGGCTGGTTGATCGA
>JBOGVH010000086.1:0-8294 GCA_050695235.1 Actinomycetota bacterium | reverse complement strand
GCCAGACCCGGCACGATGACCACGTCGATCTCCTCCGGAGCAACCTTCTCCCTTCCCTCGGGCTCCAGCGCCCCGAACGAGGTGGGTCTGACCCGGTCTCCGGAGCGGTACGCCACGGCCACGATGTCCCGGCCCTCCACGCGAGGAAGCGCCACACGCCGTCCATCGCGTTCCAGCCGCTCGATGATCGGGCCGGTGTCCACCTCCGAGCCGAAGGAGGAGAACGCCATGACCGTTGTGGCGTCCGCGACTGCGGGGAGGGCCAAGACGTTTCCGGCCACCTCGTCGCTCATGCGCTCACGTTCCCCGGGCGACAGCCCATCCCGGCGGGCCCGGGCCTCCCTCCGCAGCGCTCGCTTCTGGCGCTTGAGATCCGCCGATCTCACCCTCGGGGCCGGCCGCTCCGGAGGGCGTGCTCGGCGATCAGCTCGATCCGGTCTCCGGGACCGGCCGCGACCAGGACGACCCAAGAGGCACCCGCGCCTTCCAGGCCGTCGAGCCACCCCGCCAGGGAGCGGACGCTCCCGGACCACACGTTGGTCTCCAACAGGCCCTTCCTGTGGCGCGCCTCGAGGAGCCGGCTCGCGTCGTCCTCGTCCTCGCCGACGAGCACGATGCCCGCCCACGTGGCCGTCACATCCCGGCCCTCGGCGGCCTCCCGCAGCAGGTTCGCCTTGCCGGCGAACTCCGGGATCGACATCCCCCAACCGTTCCACGCATCTGCCTCTCGCGCGGCGATGCGAACCACCTCGTCGGCGAAGCCACCGACCCAGACCGGAGGACCTCCCGGCGTGACCGGTCGAGGAAGGAGCGGCCCCCTCACTGCGGGGATCCGGGCACCGCCGGGCCACGGGCTTCCAGCGAAGAGCGCCTTGACCGCGCGGAGGGTCTCGACCAGGTGCTCGCGCCGTTCTCCTTTCTCCAGGTATGTCAAGCCGTACGCCTGGTGCTCCGGCTTGTCGATGGGATCCCCGGTTCCGATTCCGAGCACCATGCGCCCGCCGCTGATGTCGTCCACTCCCGCGGCCATCTTGGCCAGGAGTCCGGCGGGGCGGATGGAGGCCCTGGTCACGAGGGTGCCGACGGTGACCCGCTCCGTCGCGGCCGCCACCGCGGACAGGGAGGCGAAGGCCTCGAGCGAGGGCCGGTCGGTCGGAGCCCCCGGGGGGAAGAAGTGGTCGAAGGCGAAGACCCCGTCGTAGCCCAGCGCTTCCGCGCGCCGGGCGAACGACGCCACCCGTTCGGGATCCCCCGAGAACAAGGGCAGGATCAGGCCGACGTTCATGGCGGCGTCCCTGCCCTCCCTCGGCCTCTCATCCCCCCAGCTCCTCCAGGGCGAGCACCGCCGCCCCGACGGCACCCGCGTCGTTCCCCAGCTGCGCGGCGACAAGCGGAACCGCGGGCCGGTGCTCGTACCCCTCGACGGCCTCGACGAACGCGGCCTCCGCCGGGCGGATCAGTAGTTCCCCCGCCTCCACCACCCCGCCCCCGATCACCACGATCTGCGGGTCGAGCACGTTCACCAGCCCGGCGATCCCCTCCCCGAGTCGCCTTCCGACCTGCGTGAGGATCCGGATGGCCACATCATCACCGGCCTTGGCCGCCCTGGTCACGGTCTCGCCGGTCACGTGCATGGGGTCGTGGTCCGCCAGCTCGGCGATGAGCGACTGCGGACGATCGGCCGCCGCCTCCCGTCCCAGGCGCCCGATCGCCTGTCCCGAGGCCACCTGCTCGAAGCACCCGCGGTTGCCGCAGCCGCAGAGCGGCCCGTCGGGCTCGACGATGATGTGCCCGATCTCCGCGGCGAACCCGTGGGCTCCCCGGAACAGGCGGCGGCCCGCCACGATCCCTCCCCCGATGCCGGTTCCCACCGTCACGAGCAACATGTGCCGGTACCCGCGGCCTGCGCCGAATCGATACTCGCCCCACGCGGCCACGTTCGCGTCGTTGTCCACCTGGCACGGCAGCCCGAGCGCGTCACTCATACGCTTGCCGATCGGGAGCTCTCGCCATGCCAGGTTCGGCGCGAACCGCAGGACTCCGCGGTTCGCGTCCACCATGCCGGCGGCGCCCACGCCGATCGCCACCACCTGGGACTCGAGCAATCCCTTGGCCGCCTCGATCATCGCCGCGATGGTCGCCTCCGCATCATCCGCGGGCGTGACCGAATGCGAGCGAGACAGGATGGACCCGTCCCTGGCCACCCGGAGGGCCTCGATCTTCGTGCCCCCGACGTCGATGCCGAGCGCCTGGGCCGCCTCCGACACCTCCCGCCCTCTCTAGAAGCGAAGCAGGGCGCCGATGCCGCCGTATCGGGCGAGCCCGTCGGGATGAACGATCGTCTCCACCCGGCTGCCTTGCCGCACCGCCCGGGCCACCGCCTCTTCGACCACGTCGGCCACCGGCTCCATCGTCGTGCCGCACGCCGGGCACCTCGTTCCTCGTTCCGTGAGCCGGCCGCAGGTGGGGCAGGAGAACCCCGGGGCGGACAGATCGAGGCCGACGAGGATCTCCGCCGCGCGCCCTTCCGCCACGGCCGCGAGCGTACCCGAGAGGCCCGTTACGGCCTTGCCCCCGGAATCGGCGGCCGCCCGCAGGGCCTCCACCTTCGCCGTCTCCTTCATTCGCTCCTGTTCCTCCTCCACCTCCAAGCATCGGGCGGCCACCTCGTCCAGGGTCGCCGTCATGGCCAGGGTGAGCCCGGCCCGGATCCGCTCCCGAAGGTACGGATGCAGGGTGCGTTCGAGATCCAGATGAGCCTCCGCCGGGCCGGCCGGCACGAGGGAGTCGAAGGGGCTCGCCTTGAGGAGCCGGAACAGCGCGTCGGCCACTCGCTTCAGGTGCCGTTGGCGATGATCGTCCACGTGACGCTGCATCCGCATCTGGGACCAGCCACCCTGGTCGTGCCGGCCCGGGACATCGTCGATGATGTCGGTGACCTCCTCGACCCGTCCGAGCTCGGAGAGGAACAGTCGGGCCTTCTCATAGTCCACGAGGGCCAGGCACATCGGGCGATAGGTCTCCAGCACCTGCTCCAGCGGGAGGACGTCGGCCGCCGAGGCCACGGTGGCGCGATCGCGAACCGGCCGGGGGAGGCGGACCTCCTCCCACAAGCCGGCGGCACTGGCCGAGAACAGCGACAAACCTCGGGTGTCCCCCCGTTCGAACTCGTCGCGCACGAAGGAGCCGATCGCGTCGAGGTCACCCATGACCGAGCGCAAGGCCTCCTTCGACAGCCCCTCGCCTTCCGCTTGGGCCCGACCCCGGCGCAGCAGGTCGTCCAAACGAATCTCGTAGTCGGACTTGCGAGGGTACCGGCGCCCGTCCACCGTGAGATGGACCGACGTGATGGGGATGCCGTCAGGGTTCCATCGCGCCAGCTTGCGCACCACCGAGTGATCGACGTTGGTCATGCTCATGCGATCTCGATCCTCTCGAGCTTCGTCGCCGCGCCGCCCGTGTCGGCGACCCGCGTGTCCAACAGCGTCTTCGCCGCCAGGAGGAACTCCCGGGCGGCGACCAGGAGGTGATCCACCACCTCCGGGCTGGACCGGTCGACCGTCGCAAGAGCGAATCCGATGGGGCAGAACGTCACGGGACACACGTGCTCGCCCTGTTCATCCCCATCCCTCGGCGAAGCGGCTGCGCTCCCGCGTCTTCCGGACCGTCCATCAGACATTGGCTCTCCCCCTCCGGTCGTTCCGGGCGTCCCGCGAGGAGCCCGGCTCGGGCTCCTTGGAGAACGCGATCTCCAGATGGTCCCCGACGAAGTTCGCCCCTCGGACCTCCAGGCGCTTGAGCGTCTGAGGCAGGATGAGGTTCCGCTTGTACGAACCCACCCGGACGAACAGCTCGTCCCCCCGGCGGTGGATGTCCATATCGTCGCGGGAGACGAACGGCAGCCGCATGGTGAGGGAGTAACCGTTCCCCCTCCGGCGAACCCTGATGGGATCGTCCCGGTACAGGATCTCGGTGACGTCGCCGTCCGCGTACACCTCGTGCGCCATGGCTTCCAGCAACTCGACGCCGACCATCTCGCGATCGAACAGCCGGGCGGTGAGGATGGGCACCGGCTCGAAGGACTCGCGCACCGTCTGCAGGTGCTCTGCCTGGATGTCCTTCCATGTGCCGAAGTACGGGTCGGTGACATCGTCGGGGATGATGCGGTTCACGATCACCGCGTCGACCCGATATCCGAACAACCCCAGATACGTGTACGTTCGCCTGGCTTCCGCGATGACCATCTTCTCCGGGTTGACCACCAGCCGGACGGTCGACGTGCGCTCGTCGGTCAGGATCCGCCGCACCGCCTCCAGGTTGTGGTGAAGCCGCTCAACGGCGCCGAAGAACTGATCCCCGGCGATGGGGAGCGTGGTGATCTTCGTCATGAGTGGGCGGACCGCCTTCACCACCCGGCGCTCCACCGGGAAGATCCGCTCGATGTACCAGTTCATCACCTCGGGAAGCGAGAGGAGGCGAAGCGTCTCCGCCGTGGGTGCGCAGTCCACCACGAGGAGGTCGTACCTGCCCTCGTCGACGTGGCGCTTGACGTCGATCAGGCTGAAGATCTCGTCCAGTCCGGGGATGACCGAGAGCTCCTCGGCCTGGATGGTCTCGACCCCGGCCCAGTTCATCAATTGGATGAAGTAGTCCTGGATTTCCCGCCAGTTGGTTTCCAGCCGGGCCTGGGCGTCGATCTGCTCGGCCCACAGGCTGCGGGCGATGGGGGTGGCCTGGTCCACCACGTCGCGGTCGAAGGAGTCGGCGAGCGAATGTGCGGGGTCGGTACTCATGATCAACGTCCGGGCACCGGCCCGAGCCGCCTTCACGGCGGTCGCGGCGGCAACGGTGGTCTTGCCCACGCCGCCCTTTCCCGTGAAGAGCAGGACTCGCATCTCCAGTTAGCTTAGCGAGTCCCGGGAAGCCAACCGGAGGCCGGCTGATCGTCCGCCCGCCTTCGGCGGGAGACGCGGCGAACGATCCGCCTACGCGAGCTCGACCCGCCGCTTCAATCCCTCGAGCGCGTTCTCGATCACGCGCTTGGCCCCCTGGGTCCTGACGAATCCCGGGAGCAGGACCCCGAGCTCCACGCTGAGCCGGTAGGTGACCTCGGTCTCCCGGTCGTCCAGCTCGTTCAGAAGGTATTCCCCGCGGATGTTGCTGACGGCCCCTCGCGCCTCCTTCGTCACCCAGGAGACACCGGCGTCGCCGGGAGCGTAGCGGTAGGCGAGCGTGTACGACGCCCGTCCGAGGACCGGCACGTCGACCTCGAAGGCGACCTCCGTCCCCACCCCGCCGGCCCCCCGCTGGAGCACCCGTGCCGTCTTCACGTCGGCCCACTCCGGGTAGGCCTCGTAGTCCGTGATGACGTCCATGACCTCGGCCGCGGATGCCTCGATGACGATGGACCCCTCGGCGTGTTCCCCCATGGCGTGAGGAATGGTAACGGCCGCTACCGGCCGCGGATCGCAGGCAGGGCGATCGCGGTGGCCAGGCCCACCGCGACCAGGATGAGGCCGACCAGCCCCCACAGGAGCTTTCGGGGGCCGATGAGGGGGTCGTCCCCCGAGGCCAGGCGGTAGGCGTCGATCGCGGAGGTGAACCAGGCCACGAGGCTGGCCACCAGGAACAGGGAGAACAGCGAGGTGGTCGAGCCCAGGCCGCCCCGACCGAGCCGCGACACCACCAGGAGCAACATCGTGCCGAACGGGACGAGGAACGTCACCATCCGGGCGACGCCGTCCAGTGAGCGGCCGCACTTCCACTGCCCCAGCCCCGGGAAGAGGAGCGACCACAGGGCCGCCGTCTTCGGGTCGATCTCGGGACGCCGCTCCGGTTCCTGGAACAACCGGCCGAACGGCGTGCCGCATGCCACGCAGAGGTTCATGTCGATGGGATTCGCATTGCCGCACACCGGACACGGCCACGTCGGCTCCCCCTCGGAACGGCGCGGCGGGGCCGCGACCTTCGCCTGCGGGACCGCCCGGGGCGCTTCCAGGGACGCGTAACACTGTCCGCACCAGTCCGCGTCGACCGCGGTGAGCGCACCGCAGCTGGGACAGCGACGTTCCACGCTCATCGCGCTCATCACACGACCTATTTCGGCGCGGATCGCCATCCGATGAAGCCCGGGCCGTGCCTCGCGGAAAGCGACGGCTCAGGCCTCGGCCTCCCGGAGCCACCGCCCGAGCTGCGCGGCGGCCCGGGGCCACGTGTAGAAGCGCTCGACCCGCTCCCGGCCGGCCTTGCCCAGGCGCTCGGCCAGCGCCGGGTCCTCGAGCAACCCGGAGACGGTGTCCGCGACCTGCTCCACGTTCCGCCCGTCCACCAGGACCCCGGTCTCGCCGTCGACCACGGATTCCCGGGCACCCCCGGAGTCCCCCACGACGACCGGGCGTCCACACGCCGCGGCCTCGATGAACACGTTGCCCCACCCCTCGACCTCCAGTCCGCCGAGGCGAGTGCGGCACGGCATGGCGAACACGTCTCCCGCCGCGTAGTAGGTCGGCAGATCCGCTTCGGAAACCTGTCCGGCGAAGGCGACGGACCCCGAGGCGGCAAGCGCCGCCAGGCGCTCCAGCGTCGATCGATTGGGACCGTCGCCCACGACGAGCAGCACGGCGTCGGGCACGCGCCTTCGGACGAATGGCATCGCTCGGATCAAGACGTCCTGGCCCTTCCGTGCCACCAGCCGGCTCACGCACACGATCACCGGCCGGTCGGCCAGCCCGTGGCGTTCGCGAACCCGATCGGTGGGGAGGCCGGGACGGAACGCCTCGATGTCGGCGCCCGGATACATCACGGAGACCGGCACGCCATCTGGCACCGCGGTCCGCACCACGCGCGCGATGAACGCGCTGCACATGACAGGGACGCGGGTGGCTCGCGACGTCATGTAGGTGAGCCCGGCGTGGGCTCCAGGTAAGAGCGAGAGCCAGTAGTCGAACCCGTGGGCAGCCACGAGGTACGGGATGCCCCGGGCCGCCAGGCTCGGTCCCATGGCCGCCAGGGGCATGGCATCACCGAACACCACCACCCGCGCACCCGATCTATCGACGAGCTCCGTCAGCAGCCGTCGCGTCGCCGGGGTGGGCCACAGGAATCGATGAGGGGCTCGAACGATGCGGTAGGGCTCGACGGCGTCGAAGGGTTCCGTCCCTTCCCAGGAGGGGGCGAGCACGGTCATCCGATCCGCTGGGAGCTCGCGGACCAACGCGTGAAGCGTCCGCTGGATCCCGCCCACCCGCGGGGGAAAGTCGTTCGTGACCAGCAGCGTCCGCGGGATCTCCACGGCCGCCTATCCTCTCAGACGATGGATACACGCAGGCTCGAGGACGAGGTCGATGCGCTCGACGAGCGACGGGCGTTCGTCGACGGCGCTCGGCTGCGCGCCGTCGAGGTGACGGGAAGCGACGCCGGCCGGTGGTTGAACGACCTGGTGACCGCGTCGGTGGAGGACATCCCCCCGGGTGGCACCGCCCGCTCACTCCTCCTCACCCCCACCGGCCGTGTGCGAGCCGATTTCCACATCGTTCGAACCGATGGCGCGTTCCTCCTCGTCCAGGAGCCGGACCAGGCCGCCGCCATCGACGACCTGCTCCGGCCGTACGTGCTGTCATCCGATGTGGCCGTGCAACGCGCCCCCGGCACTCACGTCGTCCTCGTGCCCTCGGATCGCGGATGGACGGTGACAGGCGCCGCCGGCGACGATGCCGTGGAGGCGAGCCCGGAGGCCGGCGAGGTCTGGCGGATCCGGCGAGGGGTGCCCCGATTCCCCACGGACCTCGACGAGGAATCGCTTCCCGCCGAAGCCGGGTTGGAGTACCTCATCGACTTCACCAAGGGATGCTTCCTCGGCCAGGAGGCGGTGGCCAAGGTCCGGAACCTCGGTCACCCACCACGCGCCGTCCTGGCCCTCCGGGCCACCGTCCCCGTTCGATCCGGTGAACCGGTCTTCGCCGATGGCCGGGATGTCGGCGTGGTCTCGAGCGCGGCGCCGCCCCGCGACGGGATCGCCCTGCTCGCGCGGGTCCGGTGGGATTCGAGGACGCGTCCGTTGACCATGGCCTCGGGTGCCCAGCTCGCGCCGGCGTGAGCTCGTTCCGGCCGCCCGTTACTACGGCGGTCGCGACTTTTCAAGACTACATTTGGCCCTCGGCCACGGACGAGAATGGGTTGCATGCTCGAACGGCCATCCGGCCGCCGGTCAGAGTCGATATGGACCTCGGGGGGGATCGACTGGTGAGCAAGGAGCGCACGAGCGGCATCGACCTCCAGACACTTCCTCGAAACCC
>JBOGVH010000085.1:0-1891 GCA_050695235.1 Actinomycetota bacterium | reverse complement strand
GGGGACCTCCTGCTCGGTCCGGTCCCGGACCACCCGAGCGGTGCGCGGCCGGAGCCCCAGGAGCTTGCGGATGGCCTCTCCCGTCCCGGCCTTCGCCTTCGATTCCAGGAGCCGGCCCAACAGGATCAGCGTCAGGATCACGCCAACCACCTCGTAGTAGACGTTCCGGACCTCCGGGGGGAAGAGGCGGGGGATGACGGTGACCAGCAGGCTGTAGACGTAGGCCGCCGTGGTCCCGACGGTGATCAGGGTGTTCATGTCCGCGGTGCGGTGGCGGAGCGTCCGCCAGCCGACCGTGTGGATCGGCCACCCCGTGTACAGGAACACCGGGGTGATAAGCGCAAGTTGGACCCAGCGGTTGACGAGGATCTCGGGGACCTGCAGGCCGAAGAGCTCGGTCGCCATGACGGTCGCGATTACGGGCGCGCTCAGCACCGCGCCGATGACGACACGTCGGGAGAGGTCGCGGACCTCCCTCAGGCGCTCTGCGGCTTCCTCGTCCTCGGCCGCCTCGGATGCTTGCTCGGGTCGTGCCTCCACCCGGTAACCGGCCGAGGCCACCGCCTTCTGCATGTCCGCGACCGAGACGACGGATGGGTCGAATTCCACCAGGGCTCGCTCGGCGGCCACGTTGGTGTCGACACGACGGACCCCCGGGAGGGGCTCGAGGACGGACTCGATGGTTCGCAGGCACGCCGGGCAGACCGCGCCACCTCCTCGGACCGCGAGGGCGACCCGGCCGGTGGCCTCCTCGGTTCCCTGAGGCTCGACCGAGACCGACCTGGCGGCCTCATGCGTATGGCCGCTTCCGGCCGTAGCGAGGGCCGCTTCCTCCATCGGGGCCGTGAACGAGCGATCACCTCCGTCGACGGCGGGAACGCCGTTTCCTTCGGCTGGCTCGACGATCAGCCGCCCGTGCACCATGTTCATGCCACACGCGAACTCGAACTCGCCGGTGCGGTCCGGGAGGAGCTCGACCGTGGTCCTCGCGAACGCCGGGAGCGTGCGCCGCAAGCGGAGGTCGGGAAAGACCACCTCGGACGTACACTCCCCGCCCTCTTGGCGATCGAAGGTCACCCGCATGGGCACTCCCTGGCGGACCCGGATGGCCGACGGCGTGTAGCCGCCCTTGACGGTGACCCGCACCTCCTGCATGCCGTCTCGGAGCTCGGCCCGGGACGACTCCTTGGGGCCGAGGAAGAACCATGCGAGAAGGGCGCTGAGCAGGACGCCGCCAGCGGTCACGACGATCTCTGCGAGGTCCATCCGACGATCACCCTCTTCCCGATGCAACGCGCCGCCGAGCCCTCGGCTCTCCCGTCGCGCTCCCTCGCACGGCCGCCTTCGGGCCCGTCAGGGCGGGGCTGAACTTGACGGCGTCGACGAGCTCTTCCACGGCTGCTTGGCCCCCGCCGCTCTTCACGGCCTCGCTGAAGCAGGTCTCGAGGTGGTTCTTGAGGACCAGCCGGTTGGCTCGCTCCAGGGAGGCCTGGACCGCGGAGACCTGCTTCATGATGTCGACGCAGTAGGCCTCCTCCTCCACCATCCGGACGATGCCGTCCAGGTGACCACGAACGGTCTTCAGGCGGTTCAGGATGGCTCGCTTGTTCTCCGGCCTCATCGACGTCCTCCCCTATCTTCCTGGAGCCCCACCCCTGGGGGGGTGGGGTGCTCAAGGACAGCATAGCATCGGCATCTCATGTGCCGGCAGGGGGCACGATCTCGCTGGGCGCGTCGAAGGCGAAGTAGCGGTGGTCCATGAAATGGCCCTGCGCCCGCATCTCAGCCTTGCGGACCAACCCCTGATCGTCTATCCAGAGTCGGAACCAGATCGGGAGGGAGCCGCTGCCGGAAAGCGCGACCACCTCGGTGCGAACACCGTGGACCTTGT
>JBOGVH010000084.1:0-3249 GCA_050695235.1 Actinomycetota bacterium | reverse complement strand
CGGCGGGACAGGGAGGCAGGCCGGATCCGCGTTCAAGCCGTTCACGCTGACGGCGGCCATGGAAGCCGGGGTCTCGTTGTCCTCCTCGTGGTACGGCCCGGGGACCATCACCATCCCGGATCCGCGGTGCTACACGGACGGCAAGCCCTGGACCCTGTCCAACGCCAGTGACGAGGAGAGCGGCACGTTCAGCCTTGCCACTGCGACCGCCTATTCCGTGAACACCGTCTTCGCCCAAGTCACGTCCCTGGTCGGCCCTGATGCGGTGGCCGACGCCGCCCACCGGATGGGGATCCGATCGAAGCTCCAGCCGGTGTGCTCGATCACTCTCGGCACGCAGGCCGTCACACCGCTCGAGATGACCAACGCCTACGCCACCCTGGCGGCACGGGGTGTCCGGCGGTGGGCCACGCCGGTGCACGCCGTCCGGGATGCGAGCGGCGCGGTCCTCGACCGGACGACGAGCGGCGGGGGAAAGCGGGTCATCTCCACCAACGACGCGGACCTGGTGACCTACGCGCTCGAGAACGTGATCCGATACGGCACCGGGACGAGCGCGAGCATCGGCCGGCCGGCGGCCGGCAAGACCGGCACGGCCCAGGATTACGTCGACGCCTGGTTCTGCGGCTACGTGCCCCGGCTGGCCACGTGCGTATGGATCGGGTACCCGAAGGGCGAGATTCCCTTGGAGAACGTGGAGGGGTACTCGGCCGTGTATGGCGGGACGATACCCGCCCTCATCTGGCACGACTTCATGTTGAAGGCGACGGAACGCATGGCGGTCCAGGAGTTCCCCACGCCCTCGTTCGAGGGGTACACGACCGGGGCTCCGACGCCGCCGCCCTCGCCCTCGCCGTCGGTGAGCCCGAAGCCCACGCGGACCCCGTCCCCGACGCCCTCCCCGTCGCCGAGCCCGAACCCCTCGCCCACCGAGTCCGTCCCGCCGAGCCCGACGCTGGTGCCGACGCCGTCGCCGTAGGGGGCGCGGCTGCGATGCGTCGCCAGGGAGGATGAGTAACGGGCCTACGAGGCCTAGGTGACGGCGAACTCTCGCGGTCCGGGGACCGACTCGAGCGGGAGCGTGGCCACGACCGTCGTCCCCCGTCCCGGGGTGGAATGCACCATGAACGTCCCGTTGGCGAGCTCGACTCGCTCGCGCATGGAGGCCAGGCCAACCCGGCCCATCCGGAGGAACTCCCGGGCCTTGGCCGCATCGAAGCCCACCCCGTCATCGGTGATCTCGATCCGGAGCTGGCCGGCGACGGCCTCGACCGCGACCCCGATCCGCACGGCTTCGGCGTGCTTGCCCGCGTTCGACAGGGCCTCCTGCACCACCCGGTAGGCCAGGGTCTCCAGGTCCTGCGGGACCTCGCCGACGCCCTGGGCGGCGAACTCGGCGTCGAGCTTGTTCTCGCGGCCGAACTTCTCCACGGTCTCCCGCAGAGCGGGCACCAGGCCCCGCTCCTCGAGCAGCGGAGGGCGAAGGCCGGCCATCAGGCGGCGCAGGTTGTCGGCCTCCTCGGCCAGCTCCTGGCGGACCTTGGTCAGGACCTCCATCCCCTCCCCGTCCTCGCCCGCCTTCAGCATCAGGAGCACGGCCTCGAGCGAGAGCGACGCGGCCGAGACGCCCTGCACGGGCCCGTCGTGGAGGTCGCGGGCGATGCGGTTGCGCTCGCTCTCGATGGCCGCGTTGGTCCGGCGCATGATCCGGGTCCGGTCCTCGTCGCGGTCCTGGAGGAACTTGAACAGGGAGCGGATGGTCTGGTCGGCGACGCGTTGGGCCGAGACGTCACGGACGAGCAGCAGCCGCCTCGGCGGGGAGCCCGGGATCTGCGAGGTGCGGGCCTCGAGATAGGTGGCGTTCCCCTCTTGGAGGAGCTTCCCCTGGCCGGTCGTCGGGAGGGCGGTGAAGGACTCGTCTGCCTCGATCGCGGCGGCGAGGGCAACCCAGGGCTGGCCCTCGACCATGCTCTGGGGCAGGTCGAGCATGCTGCAGAAGGCCTCGTTTGCCCGAACGATCACGTCCTTGTGGTCCAGCTCGACGATGCCGTCAACGGCCGCTTCGAACACCAGCCGCAGGCGCTCCTCCGATTCGCGAAGCGTCTCGTTCGCCCGTTGGAGGCGTGCCAGCGCCTTGTCGGTCTCCCGCAGCGCCGCCTCCTTGGCTTCGAGCGCGTCCTGCGCATCGTGCGTCGCCTGGGTACTCCGAAGTTGGTTGACGAGGATCCGAACCGCGACGGCCACGCCGAGCACGTAGATCAGTCCGGAGGCCTGGACGAAACCGATGATCTTGCTCGTCTCCATGGCCGCGACCAGTCCCAGTGCGGCGCATGCGGTCGCCACGGCCACCGTGGTCAGCAGGGCGCGGCCAAAGCGGGAGGGATGGGCGACCTGCCCATCGCCCATCCGCCGGGGGGCCGCGGTGACCACGAACGCCAGCCCCAGCGCTCCGAGCGCGAGCGGGAGATCCACCCCGGACCGTCCCGACGTGTAGGTCCCCCGGACCCACTGCTCGGCGAAGACGACCGCGCCGGCCGAGAAGGCGGCGATCGTGGCGAACTGCCCGAGATGGGCGAGCGACGGGACCCACAGGACGAGGGCTCCGTACGCTGTCAGCGCCGTGGCCACCATCACTGCGAACACCGCGGCCGACAGTGACTCGGTCGACGTCGCCAGGGCGGGGCGAAGTGCGAGGTACAGGATGACGGCGATGGAGGCCGCGCCGAGGGCCACGTCGGCCGCGATCTGGCCTCGGAGCTCCTTCCGGAAGTGCTGGCGGTACTCGATCTCGATGGGGATGAAGAAGATGGCCCCGATGAGCAGGAAGAGAGAGTCGTAGGGGCTCGGTGAATACTCGATGCCGCTGCGAAAGTCGTTGAACATGAACAGGATGGCCACGACGGCCATCGCCAGGATCCCGAACGCAAGGAACGGCAGGCTCCGGAGGAGGCCCGCGGATCGCACCCGCCACAGGATGACCCCGGCCGACAGCAAGCAGGCCGCGGCCAGGACCGCGTCGTGGAGGCCGTCGGCGTCGACCGGGGAGGCACCATCCAGGAGGTGGGTGGTGACCACCCCCGCCATGGCGACGCCGAGGACGCCAAGGACGAACCAGGTCGAACGGCGGCGGGCCGCTTGGGTCGACATCATCGGCCCACTATGTTGCCTCGGAGGAAGGCTCGACTCCATCACCTGCATGGCGAGTCACCGGGGGATCACGGCCTAGGTCGGTTGGAGGACGACGAGTAC
>JBOGVH010000083.1:0-8943 GCA_050695235.1 Actinomycetota bacterium | reverse complement strand
GGGCACGCACGGGCCTGGGGACCGGGCTCGGCCCGCGGATGGATTTCGACGAGGCCGCCGTCGCCCGGTTGGTCCGCGACCTCCACCGGTGGTTCCCGAGCTTCCGCGACGTGCCGATCGAGTGCGCGTGGGGTGGCCCCATCGACGTGACCGGGCTCCACCTGCCCTTCCTCGGAACGCTTCCGTCGGGAAACCTCCACTACGCGCTGGGGTTCACGGGCGGCGGCGTGGGGCCGTGTCATCTCGCGGGGCGGATCCTCTCGGGCCTGGCTGTGGGGGCCGAGGACGACGTCACGCGGCTGCCGATCGTCGGTGCGGGGCCCAAGCCGTTTCCCCCAGAGCCGCTCCGCTCGCCCGGGGCGCTCCTCGTGACTCGGGCCATCATGCGCAAGGACGACGCCGAGGAGGAAGGGGGGCGGCCGAATCGGCTGATCGATCTTCTGGCTCGGCTTCCTCGCCGCATCGGCTACAAGCTGGGCCCCTAGCCGGGCGTCCGGAACGGGTCGTAGCCGGGGGCCGTCGGCGGCCAGGGGTTGGCGGCTTCCCATGCTTCGCCGAACGCCAGCACGAGGTCGTCGCGGAACCTGGGGCCGGTGACCTGAAGCCCGAACGGGATGCCGTTCGGCGACAGGCCTGCGGGAACGGACAGGGCCGGGTGGCCCGAGACGTTCGCCTCGCCGGTGTTGTACCCCTCGCCGCCGGCCACATCGTCCGTGTCGGGCAGCGTGCCGTCGGCGCGCCATCCCTCGTACCCGAGCGTCGGGCACACGAACACCGCATCCTCCCCGAGCAGCTCGTCCATGGCTCTGGTGTATGAGAACCGGTTGCGTCGGGCCTCCACGTACCGGTCGAGGGTGATGCCGAGGGCGTACTCCATCGTCGACCGGAACGGCGGCGACAGCTCGTCCATGTTGGCCACCACCCGCTCCCGACCGATCGCCTGAAGCTCTTCCGCAGCGACCAGCACGTACCAGTCCTCGCCGGGGTCCCCGCCGAACGCGAAGATCGACGACGGCTCGATCTCCTCGACGGGGAGCCGAAGCTCACGCTCGATGCTTCGAAGGGCCGCGCGATACCGCTCGTCCATCGCCGCCGGCAGCGGGCCCCAGTCCCACGTCCGTGGCGCAGCGATCACGCGAGAGACCGAGCCATCCCGAGGCTCCCACACGGGCGCCGATCCGATATCTCCGGACCCCGGCCCTCGCATCACGTCGAGCAACAGGCGAAGGTCGGCCACCGTGTTCCCCAGCGGCCCGTCGCCCGACAGGTCCATCCACGACGGGATCGGCCACCGGGCCACGAGGCCGGTGGTCGGTTTCAGCCCGGCCAGGCCGCAGAAGGCGGCTGGGATGCGCACCGAGCCGCCGCCGTCGGTGGCGGTGGCGAGAGGCGCCAGCCCCGCCGCCAGCGCAGCGCCGGACCCCCCGCTCGAGCCGCCGGTGGACCACTCCACGTCCCACGGGTTGCGCGCCGGCCCGTACACCACGTTGTCGGTGAACCCGGAGAACGAGAACTCGGGGACGTTCGTCCTCCCCACGACGATCGCGCCCGCGGCGCGGAGGCGCTCGACGACCCGGGCGTCCCGCTCCGCGGGCACGGCGTCCTGGAGCAGGCGCGAGCCGTTCACGGTTCGCATCCCGGCCACGTCGGTGTTGTCCTTCACCAGCAGGGGAAGTCCGAGGAGCGGGAGCGGTCCGTCCGACTCCAACGCCGATGCCCGCCGCTTCTCGGCCTCGGCGATGGCCTCCTCCTCGGGCCGAAGGGCGATCACCGCGTTCAGGTCCCCGTTCAGCCGACCGATCCGCTCGTAGGCCAGCCCGACGAGCTCCTTCGCCGACCCGCGCCTGTCGCGCACCGCCCCCGCAAGCTCCGCGAGCATCTAGGATCGGCCTCGGATCCGCAGGCGGTCGACGACGGTCCCGCGCTTGTGGTCGCGGAGCACGACCGTGGCCGCGTTACGACCCGGCACCGCCATGACGCCACCGCCAGGATGGGTTCCGGCGCCGCACAGGTACAGGCCGGGGACCGGCGACCGGTAGTCGCCGTAGAAGGGGATGGGCCGAAACGAGAACATCTGGTCGGGCGAGAGCTCGCCCTGCATGATGTTCCCGCCGATCAGCCCGAACCGGGCCTCGATGTCGGGCGGGGCTAGGACCTCCATGTGCTCCACCGCGCCGGCGAGGTTCGGCGCGAACTGCCCCACGGTCTCGATCACGCGCTTCCCGAACCGCTCGCGCTCGTCGTCCCACGAGCCCGAGCGGAGCTCGTACGGCCCGTACTGGCAGAACGCCAGCATCACGTGCTTGCCCTGCGGGGCCAGGCCCTCCTCGTGTGCCGTGGGGAACACGACCTCCACGTACGGGTGCTCGCTGGGGCGCCCATACTTCGCGTCGTCCCATGCCCGCTCGAGGTACTCGATGGACGGTGAGACGGCCGACAGGCCCAGGTGGAGGTGGCCTTCCTGGTCCCACGACGGGAACGACGGCAGCTCGGACAGCGCGACGTTCACCTTCACCGACCCACTGCGCGTTCGATAGCGTTTGATGTCGCGCACCACCTCATCGGGCAGGCGATCCTCCCCGACGAGGTCCAGGTAGGTGGTGATGGGATGCGCGTTCGACACCACGCGCCGGGCCCGGACGAGCGAGCCGTCGGAGAGCTCCACGCCCACCGACAGGCCGCTGGCGTCGATGGCCACCCGCTGCACCTCGGCGTTCGCGCGGATCTCCGCGCCGGCCGACTCGGCCGCGCGGGCGAGGGCTGTGGAGACCCCGCCCATGCCACCTCGAACCCAACCCCAGGCGCCGGCATGGCCGGCCACCTCGCCGATCCAGTGGTGCATCAGCACGTACGCGGATCCGGGGGACATCGGTCCGCACCACCCGCCGATCACCGCCTGGGTGGCCAGGGCGCCCTTCACCCGCTCGTCCTCGAACCACTCGTCGAGGAAATCGGCGGCGCTCATGGTGAACAGCCGGACCATCTCGTGCACCTCCCGGCCCGTCCAGCTTCGGATCCTCCCAGCCGTTCTGACCCACCGAGCCACGTCCTGGATGCGGACGTTCGGAGGCACGACGTACAGCAGGTCCTTCAATAGCCCGGCCACCCGGTCGAAGGAACGGTCGAACTCCACGTACGCGTCGGCGTCCTTCTTGGAGAAGCGCGCGATGTTCTCGGCGTCGCGAGACACATCGCCCCACAACGTGAGCGAGGTCCCGTCGGGGAACGGGACGAAGTAGTCGGGGGAGATGATCGAGACCCGGTATCCGTGCCGCTCGAGGTCGAGCTCTTCCACGATCCGGGGCGGCATCAGGCTCACCACGTAGCTCGCGCTGGAGATCCGATAGCCCGGCCAGGGCTCCTCGGTCACGGCCGCCCCGCCCACGACGTCCCGGCGCTCCAGCACCAGCACGTCGAGGCCTGCCCGGGCGAGGTACGCGGCGCAGGCCAGCCCGTTGTGGCCACCGCCGATCAGCACGACGTCGCGTTCGAACGCGCTCACGACGGGCGGAGGGTACTGTCCGGCGATTCGGCACGGCAAGCTTGGCCGCGAACCGGGTCCGGCCGGGGTAGCGTCTTGTCCGCGTGGATCCCATCCAACGGCGAGCGATCCGAAACGGCGTGGTGGCGGCGGCGATCACGGCGGCCACGCTGTTCGCCTTGGAGGCTGTTCGCCCGGCGGCCAGCCCACCGCAGGCCACGCCGTCGGTGACGGCCTCGCCCTCCCCGACATGCGAGGCGAGCTGGGACGTGCTCCCGAGCATCGATCCGGATCAGGAGGGCAACCAGCTCCTGGCCGTGGCCGCCGCACCCGACGGGCAGATGTGGGCTGTCGGTGGCTTCGGCCCCCCCGAGGCGCCCACATCCACCCTCGTCGAGCGGTGGGACGGCCAGCTGTGGGTGGTGACCGCGACGCCGAACGCCGGCACCGTGAACGTGCTGAACGCGGTGACCGTGGTGGGGCCCGACGACGTCTGGGCCGTGGGACGGACCTCGAACGGCGTCGAGGACCTCCCGTTGATCGAGCGGTGGGACGGGATCGGATGGAGCCTGTCCCCCGTTCCCGCCATCGACGGCGGTGCCGCGCTGTACGGCGTGGCGGCAGCCGGCAGGACGGTGTGGGCCGTCGGCGCGTCGCGAAGCGGCGAGCTCGGGGCGGAGCAGGCACTGATCCTTCGCTGGGACGGGAAGGAATGGAGCGCCCAGACCCTGCCCGACCTCCCGGGGCCGAGCGTCCTTCGGGCCGTCACGGCGATCTCCCGAGATGACGCCTGGGCCGTCGGATCGCAAGGAGATCGGCCGCTCGCGCTTCGATTCACCGGCAAGCGATGGCGCCGGATCCCCGTCCGGGGGCGCGGCCAGCTCGTGGCCATCGCGCCGGGGATCGGCGACGGGGCATGGGCCGTCGGTTCGTCCATCCTTCGATGGGACGGGACCGCCTGGAGGGACGCCGGAACAGCCCGACGCGGGGGGACCCTTCAGGGGATCGCCGCGGTCTCGGCCGAGGAGGCGTGGGCCGTAGGCTCCAGCCCGGGGGCGAGGAACGGCATGAACCGGGCACTGGTCCAGCGCTACGACGGTACCGGATGGTCCATCGTGGACGGACCCGGCGTCCCCGGCTCCGACGTATTCACGGCGGCGGCCGCGGCACCGGACGGATCGGTGTGGGCGGTCGGCTACCGCGACACCGCCAACCGCCGTGCAACATTGATCGGCCGGGGCTCGGTGACCTGCGCCTGAGGGCGGCGTGGGGTATCGCTCGCGGTGACGCTTCGGCCGCCGCCTAGCGAACGGGCCGTTGATACGGGGCCGGGCCCTCCGGCTGCTCGGCCGCCACGTTCAGGACCACGATGGTCTCCGCCACGCGGTCACCGAACCGCTGCCTCTTCGGCGATCGGTTGGCGACCGTGTATCCCAACAGGTAGGGGACCACGTAGGGGACGGCATCGAGGAACCTGAGGACGTTCCGGATGAGCGCTGCCTCGAGTTCGATTGGCGATCCTTCCTCGGTCACCACGAGGAGCCCGGTGGTCCGCTTGCCCAGCGACGCCCCGTACTTGCCCTCCATCAACGTCATGTACGCCATCCACAGGACCATCGCGAGGAGGAGTGGCGGGGCGCTGAACTTGATCCGGAGGAGCCCGTTCGACGAGCTGATGCCGTCGGAGAGCACGGCAAGAGGGATCACGACCACCAAGGCGAGCAGCAGGTCGATGGCCAGGGCCTTGGCCCGCATCCCGAGAGGAGCGTAGGTGGGCTCCCAGGCAGGCGGTGGTGGTGTGAACGGGACACGGGGTGTCGCGGTGATCCCCGAGAGATCGCTCGGCGGGGTCCACCTCTCGTTCGCGTCGGTCTGATCCATCCCCATCCTGCTCGCAGCGCCGTCGTCACAGCGGCAGGGGCCGCTCATCCAGCCATCGGGACCTGGGCCGGGGACCTTGAGAGCCCGAACCCAATTGCCGAACGGCCGCCGGAGATGGCGAGTGTGTCTACGTGCCGTTCAGGCAACCGGCCACGTCCCGGGGCAGACCCGGGATCGTCAGGCCGCCACCCCCCTTCACGAAATCGTACGGGATGCCCTCCCACGCCCCCGGAACGCCCGGATACGCCTTCGGCGTGGTGTCGGCGCTGTTCCACTGGAACCCGATCCAATCCGGCGACCGCCAACCGTGCGAGCGATAGGATGCAACGGCGGAGACCCCGCGCCCGAACCGGCGGGCCTCGACCAGGAAGCGGCCCTGGAACGCCGGGTCATCCTTCGCGAAGAGCTTGACGTACCACCGTTCCACCTCCGCGAGGTAGCCCTGCTCGGAGACTGGGGACTCCGGACCGGTGAAGTGCCGCATGTCCACCACGACGAGGGGACCCTCGATCCCCGTGGTCCGCCGGATGATCCCGAGTGGCTGCAGGTAGGGCTGCGAGTTCCGGGAAGGTGTGGCCCATCCGCTGACGCAGGTGGCAGCGGCGGGGCCGGCCGTCGGCGGGGCCGGGACGGGCGTCGGCGGCGGGAGAACGATCGAGGTGGTCGGGCCGACGACGGTCGGTGACACCGGTGGCGGAGGCGTGGGAGAGAGCGAGTCCGCGCCGTCGGCTCCGCCGCACGCCACGAGCGTGACGGCCATGACGAGCACCGCGAGGCGGAACCGGCGCGTCGTCACTCGAGCTCCATTCGCTGGGATCACGGGAGGATACCGTTCCGCACGTTCCTTGATAGCCTCGGGCACCCATGCCACCCCCTCATGACTCTCCTCCCGTGGAGCCACGCGGGGGATCCGGGTTCGAGCGCGTTCCGCACGAACGGTTGTCGCGGCGCCGATTCCTGACCCGCTCGGCGATGGGGATAGCCGGGGCGACGTTGTTCTCGTGCACGGGCGGCCGGACTTTCCCGAAGGTCACCGACACCACCCCCACCATCGACACGCAGTGGCCCATCAAGCGGGTGATCTACCTGATGATGGAGAACCGGAGCTTCGACAACATCTTCGGGAAGTACCCGGGTGCGGACGGGGCAACGGTGGGACTGCTGGCCGGGAAGGAGATCCCCCTGATCCGCAGCCCGGAGTGGCTCCCCGGCGACCTTCCCCACGACCGGGCGGCCCACCTGAACTGTCTGAACGGGGGGAAGCTGGACGCGTTCGACGGCGGCATCTACGGGCCCGTCTACGCCTATTCGCAAAACGAGCCGGACCAGGTTCGCAACTACTACGCGTGGGCGCACGACTACGTACTGTGCGACAACTTCTTCGCCTCGGTCGGTGGGCCCTCGTACCCGAACCACTTCTTCTTCGTCGCCGGACAGTCCGGGGGGGCCATCGACAACCCCGAGAACATCGAGACCACGGTCGTCGAGGGGAAGAAGTTCAAGAGCTGGGGGTGTGACGCGGTCGGCGACGACGTCTTCGTCTTCGTCCTGGATGACAAGGGGAACCTGACGAAGCACGACTCTTGCTTCGACATCCCCACCGTCCCGCAGCAGCTGTCGCAGATCGGCGTGGACTGGGCCTACTACGCGGCCGTGCCCGGGCAGGCCGGGTACTTCTGGAACGCCCTGAACGGGATCGGTCCGATCTTCCACGCGGACACGTTCCACGAGCACACGCGGCCGGTGGGTCAGCTGATCGCCGACATCGAGTCCAACAAGCTTCCCGCCGTCACCTGGGTCACGCCACGCTTCGAGCTGTCCGACCATCCCCCGTTCTCCACGTGCTTCGCCCAGAACTGGGTCACCGACATCGTGAACGCGGTGATGAGGAGCGACGCGTGGATGCACACGGCCATCTTCCTGGCCTGGGACGAATGGGGTGGGTTCTACGATCACGTGCTGCCGCCCGAGGTGGACGGCCTGGGCCTGGGCATCCGGGTGCCGGCGCTGGTCATCTCGCCGTACGCGAGACGGGGGCTGATCGACCACGAGGTGGGCGAGTTCTCCACGCCGCTCAAGTTCATCGAGGACAATTGGGGCCTGCCGCATCTCACCCCACGCATCGAGCGGACCCACAACTTCGAGCACGTCTTCGACTTCGGCAGGAACCCCCGAACGGACGCCGAGCCGCTCGGCCACCTCAAGTGCTACGGCAACGCCTTCGACTTCCCCGAGAACTATCCGGGCTGGGTACCCGGCACGACGCCCGTGACCAGCCCGCTCTAACGAACGGTCAGCTCCGACGGGGAACGACCAGGGCGTCGACGGCGACGCAGCCGTCGACGCTCACGATCACCGGGTTCGCGTCCAGGGCCTCGATGTGCTCACCGAGGTCGTGGGCCAGCCAGGACAGCGCGACCACCGCCTCGGCCAGCGCGGCAAGGTCGACCGACGGCTGGCCACGGAGGCCGCCGAGCAACGGCCTCACCTTCAATCGGTCGATGAGGCGCGTGGCGCGGGCCGGGTCGACGGGCGGCAGGGCCAACCGCCGGTCGTTCAGGATCTTGACAAACACCCCGCCCGCGGCGACCAGCACGAGGGGCCCGAACTGTTCGTCGCGGACGATCCCCAAATGGATCTCGACGCCCGGCGATGCCATCGCCGCCACCGCCACCTGCGGCCCGAGCCGGGCCGCCAGGTCCCGGTAGGCGCCGGTTACCTCGGCCGCCTCGGTCAGACCCAGCCTCACCCCCCCGACATCGGACTTGTGCTCGATCCCGGGCATCGCCGTCTTGAGGGCCACGGGATATCCGATGTCCCCCGCCGCAGCCAGCACATCGTCGAGGGAGCCCGCGATTTGGGAGGGGACGATCGGCACCCCGTAGTCCGACAGGAGACCGAGCGCCGCCGGCTCGGAGAAGGACCCTTGTGTCGACAGCAACGCCTTCCACCGCTCTGTGGTCTTGGTGTCAACCGGTGAGGATCCGGTGAGCGCCGGGAGGGCGCGATGATCTCGGTGGTCGAACAGGTGGCGGAACGCGGCGAGTCCGGTCAGGGTTCCCTCCAGCACGGGGATCCCCGCATCCTCGAGCCGTTTGGCGTCGGCGCGGTCGATGCCACCAGCGAAGTTCGAGAGCATGGCGAAGGGCTTCGTCGTCTCCGGGAACACCTCCTCCGCCATCCGGATGTACCCCTCGTCGGGCTGGTCCTCGGTGGTCAGGTCGACGCTGAACGCCAGCGCCGCGGTATCGGGGTCCTCCAGCAGCGCGCGCATGCACCCCGTTACCACCTCGTGCGCGTCGCGCCCGGTCCCCCAGAAGTCGAGGGGGTTGACCGGTAGGAGCCCGTCCTCGAGCAGCTCGGTCAATCGCCTCGTGGTCCGCTCGGAGATGGTCGCGAGCGGCACCCCCACGGCCGACGCCGAATCGACCAGGAGGGCTCGTTCGCCCCCGGAGTCGTGGATGCTGGCCAGCCCGCCGAGGCCGGCCCGCCGGCCCGAACCGAGCAGCGCCAGCGTGTCCGCCATCTCATCCAGGCTCTCCACCCGCAGCACCCCGTGGGCCTCGAACAGGGCCTCGTAC
>JBOGVH010000082.1:0-1527 GCA_050695235.1 Actinomycetota bacterium | reverse complement strand
CGGGGAACCGCCCCCCAACCGGATGCAAGTTCGTGTTCACCGGGGTCCTCGAGCCGGTGGTCATCAAGCTCAAGGTGGTCGTGTTCCTGGGGCTGTTCATCGCGCTGCCCGTCGTCCTGTGGCAGCTGTGGGCATTCGTCGTGCCCGGCCTCACCCGTCGGGAACGCCGGCTGGCCGTGCCCTTCGTGGCCTCGTCCGTGGTCCTGTTCGCCCTGGGGGCCGTCATCGCCTACTTCACCCTGCCGAAGGGACTCGGCTTCCTGCTGGGGTTCGCCGGCTCGGGGTTCGTCCCGCTGCTCACCGGCGATCGGTTCCTCGGCTTCGTGATGCTGCTCGCGCTGTCCTTCGGGATCTCCTTCGAGTTCCCGGTGGTCCTGATCTTTCTCTCGATCGTGGGCGTGATCTCCAGCCAGCAGCTGCGCCAGTGGCGCCGTGGGGCCATCCTGTTCATCGCGATCTTCGCTGCGGTGATCACGCCGAGCTCGGACCCCTACACGATGACCGCGATGATGGTTCCCATGGTCCTGTTCTATGAGGGCGCTATCATCGTGGCCCGCCTGATGAACCGGTAGGAAGCCCATGGCCATCAAGGGAAAGAGCAAGCCGCGGAGCCGAAGGGTCGTGACCCCTGGGCCCCGGGCCTCGTACACGCCGGTGAAGAAGCCCCTCCTCGCCCGGCGGGGATTCCGCATCGGCGTGCTGGTGGTCGTGGTGGCCGCCTCGATCGGGGGCATCTGGTACGGGCTGGCCCGAGAGCGGACCCAGGACCGCGAGCGGGCCCTGGCGGAACGGGAGCGCACCGCCGCCATCACGTTCCGCGGAAAGGTCCAGGGAGCGATCGCCTCGGCCGGGCAGCCGGCGCCCCCCAACGGTTTCGCCGCCTTCCCCACGCTCACCGCCGACGTCGACGCTCTGCAGGAGGGCACGGTCAAGCCCAGCACGGTGCGGACCGACGCGAAGGCGGCGGGGATGGCGGCCAGGGGCGCGTGGCAGGCCATGGCAAGGATCGACGTCCCGTCGATCACGGCGAACAAGGGCTTCGACGCCGCGTTCGTGAACTACTTCTTCAACGCTAGGGAGAAGATGCAGGACGGGCTCAAGCTGTACCAGCAGGCTGCGCTCCTGGTGGAGCGGGCCGCGGTCGCCACCGGGGACGAGCGCACCGAGCTCCTGGACAGTGCGGGGGAGATCCTCAAGGTCGCGGCCGAGCTCATGAACGGCGGCTACAGCGACTTCGTCCAGGTCCAGATCGAAGCCGACATCTACCAGCCGTCGTTCCCGTCGGTCCCCGCCGGCTCGTGACCGACGGCCTCCTCCTGCTCCACGCCTTCCCGCTCGACGCCAGGATGTGGGAGGCGCAGCTCTCGGCCTTCTCCGGCGTCCTGCCGGTGATCGCCCCGCACCTTCCCGGTTTCGGGGGCACGGAGCCCGCGGGCGAGGTGATGACGATGGGCGCGGCCGCCGACCACGCGCTGGCCGAGCTCGACCGCGCGGGCGTGGACCGGGCCGTGGTCTGCGGCCTGTCGA
>JBOGVH010000081.1:0-13381 GCA_050695235.1 Actinomycetota bacterium | reverse complement strand
GCCCCCCTTCGGTCATGGAACGCCTCTGCTCGATGGGCTCGCGTCACACCGGCGTGTCCAGCTCCGCCTCTGCACGCTCGATGAGGGCGAACTCCTCCTCGGGCGCCTCGGCTACCAGCCGGTGCCGGCTGTACAGCCAGAAGTAGATGAATCCGACGACCAGCACGCCGATGACCGCGAGCACGCCCTGCCTCGCCCCCGCGACCTTGCCCTCGTAGTAGATCTGGGCGAAGCCGGCAACGACCGCGATCGCCAGGGCGACGACCGCGCCGAGCACCCCGACCGGGCTGCGATAGGGCCGCTGGACGTTCGGCTCCTTCTGCCTGAGGATGACGAACGCCAGCATCATCAGCACGTAGGTGGTCAGCGCGCCGAACACCGACATCTCGGTGATGACGGCCAAGGCGTTCGCGGGATCATCGGCCGGGTCCGTGCGGATGTACACGATCACCGTGACCAGCCCAAGGATCGCCGGGATGATCAGGGCCAGGTACGGGGTCTTGCGCGCGCCGGTGAGCGACAGGAATCGGGGCAGATACCCCGCCCGGGAAAGCGCGTAGATGATCCGGCTGAACGCGAAGATGATGGAGTGGAACGATGCGACGAATCCCGTGATCCCGACCACCGAGACCACCCACCAGAACCAGTTCTCGCCTCCGTGGGCGGCTACCACGGTGTCCGAGATCGGAGCCCCGGCTCCGGACAGACCTTCGGCGCCCAGGACGCCGCCGCCCACGAAGAACGCCACTGCTGAGAAGAACACCAGCGACCACATGGCCAGGATCGAACCCCTCGGAAGGTCGCGGGCCGGATCCCGGGCCTCCTCCGATGCGAGGGGCACCCCCTCGATGGCCAGGTAGAACCAGAAGGCGAACGGCAACGCCGTCAGGATCCCCGCTGCGCCGAAGGGCAGGAACGTGCTGTTGCCCGCCTCGGGCACGATGTTCGTGAAATTCGCCGCGTCCCAATGCCCGCCCGCCAGGAGCACGACGCCCCACAGGAGCAGGACCACGACCGACGCGACCGTGATGGCGAACACCGATACGAGCGTGGCCTGCACGCCCAGGAGGTTGATTGCCACGAAGATCGCGTAGGTCACGACGGCGATCCACTCGATCGGCCGCAGGCCCAGGATGTTCGTATCGATGTTGAACAGGTCCGCGACGAGGATCCCGATGACGACGGAGATCGCCGAGGTGGCGAACACATACTCCAGGATGGCGCCGATCCCGGTGGCGAACCCGCCCCACACCCCCATGGTCCGCCTGGCGAACGCGTAAGGCCCTCCGGTGACCGGGAACGCGGTGGCCATCTCCGAGATGCTGTAGACCATGCACGCGTACATGGCGATGGCCAGGAAGGTGGCGATGAGCATGCCGCCGAACCCGCCGTTCGCGAACCCGAAGTTCCAGGAGAAGTACTCCCCGGAGATGACGTAGCCGACTCCGAGCCCCCAGATCAGGGCCACGCCCGCGCGCCGGTCCAGCGCCCGGTGCTCCAGGTACTGCCGGCCGACGTGCTCGTACTCGACGACACCGACCTTCTCTACCCTGGGCTTCTCCTCCATCAGCCCCCCCTTCCGCCGGCTCCATGGAGAAATCGACCGACCGGCCTTTGTCTGACCAAACTCCGGACGCGGGCGAGCGTATGCTGACACGATTCCCCCGTCAAGCGGCCCTTTGGTAGCATCCACAGGATCCTTGTCTGACAAAGATCGTGGCCCGGAGGGGGGTCGGCTTGGGCATGAAGACGAGGGAAAGGAAGGGGCTGTGGTCCTCCGTCCGGGAGGAGCTGGCCCAGCGGATCGCCTCAGGGGAGATGCCGCCCGGGTATCAGCTGCCCTCCGAGCCGGAGCTCGCGACGGGGCTCGGGGTCTCTCGGGCCACCCTGCGCGAGGCGCTCCGATCCTTGGAGGAGGACGGGTTCCTGACCAGGACCAGGGGGGCGGGAACGTTCGTCACCCACCGGCCTCGCCTCCGCAACAACCTGGACGTGAACTTCGGCGTGACCGACGCGATCCGGGCGGCCGGGATGGAGCCCGGGTCCGAGGCCAACCAGGTCTTCGAGCGACCCGCGTCACCCGAGGTCGCCCGGCGGCTCGCCATCCCGACAGGTGCGCCCATCGTGGCGGTCGAGCGGGTCCGCACGGCGGACCGGCGGCCGGTCGTGTACTCCCGGGACATCATGCCGAAGACCGTCGCGGGCGACCGGTCGGGCGTCGTCGAGCGGATCTCGGGCCGGTCGATCTACGAATACCTGGAACGGGACCGAGGGATCGTCGTCCACCATGGGGTGGCGAGCTTCAGGCCGATCAAGGCCGATCGGACCGTGGCCGGCCGGCTCCGGGTCATCAAGGGAGCGCTGCTCCTGTACATCCGTCAAGTCGACTACGACGACCAGGGCCGGCCGGTCCTTCTCTCGGACGAGTACCACCTGGCCGATGCGTTCGAGTTCACCGTGGTTCGGCGGGGACCGGGGAGGAGGTTCGGGTGAACGCCCAGACCGGCACGTCAATGCGCCTGAAGCGCGTGATCGACCCAGCCGGGGTGTCGGTGATCTGCGCGCTCGACCACGGCATGACCTCGCCGCAGTTCCTGGAGCCTCTCGCCGACATCGCCTCGAGGACGGCCGAGGCCGTCGCGGGAGGCGCGAACGTGATCATGATGAGCAAGGGAATGATCCGCATCGCCGCGCCGGCGTTCGCTCGCGAAACGGCGCTCGCCCTGCTCCTGTCGGCGTCGGCGAACCCCGACGGCGCCCGTCCCGAAGTGGTCCAGATCGCCGAGGTGGAGGAGGCTCTTCGCCTTGGGGCCGATGCAGTGGTGCTGTTCACGGCGCTCGGTGGCGACGGCGAGCCGGCGATGATCCGAACCCTGGCCGCCGTGGGCCGCGAGTGCCAGCGGCTCGGCATGGCGTTCATCGCGGAGGCCGAGTTCCCCACGACTTACGCGTCGGTCGAGGACCTGAAGGACCGGTACGGGTTCGAGTACCTTCGCCGGGACGTCCGGCTCTGCGCCGAGCTCGGGGCCGACATCGTGAAGACGAACTGGCCCGGCGATCCCGACTACTTCGCCAAGCTGGTGGAGGCGACCTCGGGCATCCCCGTCGTCCTGGCCGGGGGGTCCCGGCTTGAGGATCGCGAGCTTCTCGTGCGGATGGAGCAGGCCGTGGCCGCCGGGGCCATCGGGTGCTCGGTGGGGCGCAACATCTTCATGCATCGGTCGCCGGAGGCGATCACCCGCGCCCTGTCGCGCGTGATCCGGGAGCGGTGGAGCGCCGAGAAGGCGCACGAGGCGCTCCTGGATGAGCTGGGAGGTCGGGCATGAGGGCCGCGTTCATGCACGACGTCGAGGTAGTGAAGGTCGAGGAGACCGACGAACCCCGGCTCGATCCGCAGGGCGCGATCATCGAGGTCGAGGCCTGCGGGATCTGCGGCACCGACGCCCGGACGTTCTTCAACGGCGACCCGCGCGCCCCGGCCCCCTGGGTGCTCGGGCACGAGCCCGTGGGGACCGTGGTCGAGGTGGGGGCGAAGGCCAAGCTCCCAGCGGGCGTGACGAAGGGGGTGCGGGTCTTCCTGGGATCCATCCTCACGTGCGGCGAGTGCGCGTGGTGCGCGGACGGGCGGGAGAACTTGTGCGAGCGCGAGGAGCTGTACGGATACGCGCCGCACCCCGGCGCGTACGCGGAGTACGCGGTCGTGCCTCCCATCGCAACGAAGAACCTCATCGCTCTGCCGCCCGAGCTCCCCTCCGACTTGGCTACGGTGGCCGACCCGTTCGCTTGCGCTCTGAACGGCGCGGAGGTGCTCGACACCCGCTACGGAGACACCGTCACGATCATCGGGGCGGGGCCGATCGGCTGCTGGCAGTCGGTCCTGGCCCGAGACCGAGGGGCGGGCCGCGTGTACCTCACCGAGGTGAGCAAGGAACGGCTGCAGATCGCTCTGGAGGCAGTGGGGCAGTTCGTGGACGACGCCTGGGTGGCCGGCGAGGACAACGGCGTGGAGGAGCTGCTCTCCCGCACCGGCGGGGCCGGGGCCGATCGCGTCATCGTGGCGGCACCGTCGAAGCAGGCGCAGCAGGCCGCACTGCTCATGGCGGCCAAGCGGGCCCGGCTCGTCTACTTCGCCGGCCTGCCCAAAGCCGATCCGGTGAGCCCGCTCGACATGAATCAGCTGCACTACAAGGAGCTCACGGTCCTGGGGTCCTACGGCTGCACGCCGCGGCAGTACCGCATCACGATGGACTACCTGAACCGGCGGCGGGACGACCTCGGCCGCATCGTCACCCATCGATTCCCGCTGGACCGGATCGCGGAGGCGTTCGCCACGATCCGGGCCGGCACCGGGCTGAAGATGGTGGTCGAGCCAGGAGCGTCGGCGTGACCGGGCCGTACGTTGTCGGGTGCGACGTCGGGAGCCAGGGGACGAACGCCGCCCTGTACGCGGCGGACGGTACCCTCGTCGCCTCCGCCTACGAGGGGTACGACCTGTCGTTCCCGCATCCCGGGTGGGCCGAGCAGGACCCCACAGCGTGGACCACGGCGGTGATCGACACCGTCGGCAAGCTGGTGCAGGAGGTGCCGGAGGGCCCGAGCGCGATCAAGGGGCTCTCGTTCGGGAGCCAGCTCGACGGGATGGTGGCCTGTGACGCGCGGGGACGGCCGCTTCGCCCCGCGATGATCTGGATGGATCGGCGTGCCGAGGCCCAGGCCGCGGCCCTCGCGGAGAGGATGGCGCCGTCCGATTTCTATCGCTACGTTGGAGCGAACCTCGACTCGTCGCACGCCGTGTTCAAGGCGCTCTGGATCCGCGACGAGGAGCCCGAGCTGTTCTCGGATGCCGCACACTTCATGCCGCCCGGGTCGTTCGTGCTTCGGGATGTGACCGGGGTGCTCGCGGTCGACTACTCGAACGCGTCGTCTCTCGCGCTCCTCGACCCCAGGACGCGGACGTGGTCCGAGCCGGTGCTCGAGGCCGTGGGACTGTCTCCCGCGCAGCTCCCCGTGCTGGCTGCAGGGACGGAGGCGGTCGGCACCGTCACCTCCTCGTTTGCCGAGGCGACGGGGCTGTCCGCCGCCACCCTTGTGGCGGTGGGTTGCGGCGACGAGATGGCGGCGACGCTCGGGGCGGGCGTGTACTCGCCGGGCGAGGTGTGCGACGTGGTGGGGACGGCGGAGCCCGTGTGCGCCGCGTCCGACGTGCCCCGGGAGGACCCCACCATGCTGGTCGAGTGCCACCCGCACGCCGACCCGGCGGCGTGGCTCCTGGAGAACCCGGGCTTCGTGTCCGGTGGCAACCTGCGGTGGTTCCGTGACCAGTTCGCCCCGCTCGAGCGCCAGTCCGAGGCCGAAGGCAAAGGCGACGCCTACGACCTGCTCGCCGAGGACGCGGCCGGGGTCCCGCCCGGCTCCGAGGGACTGGTGTTCCTCCCATGCATGCAGGGAGCAATGACGCCGGAGTGGAACGGCGCCGCCCGCGGCGTCCTCTACGGGCTCACGCTGGCGCATACCCGGGGGCACATGATGCGGGCCATCCTCGAGGGGAGCGCGTTCGGCCTCCGCGACATCCTGGACGCGATGGGGGACGCGGGACTCGAGGTTCGCCGGCTCACCATCGTCGGTGGGGGAGCGAAGGGACCGCTGTGGCGGCAGATCAAGGCGGACGTCACCGGCCTGCCGGTTCGGATCCCCAAGAGCGTCGAGACGACGGCGACGGGCGCGGCCATCCTCGCGGCCGTGGGCTCGGGGGTTCATGCCTCGGTTGCAGACGCCGTGACGTCGTTCGTGTCCTTCCAGCCCGACGAGCACCGGCCCGATCCGGAGCAGCGAGAGGCCTACGAGGAGGCCTACCGGAAGTACCGCGAGGTGTACTTCGCCCTGAAGCCCGTCTTCGCCTCGGGTTAGGCAGCGATGGGCGAGCGCCGGGAGAAGAGATCGTGGCGACCCGCCCGCGTGTCGTCGATGCCCTCAGTGAAGGATGCGGCCCGGAGATTCTGCCCGCCCTACGTCGTCGCCGGGGAGGCTCCGTGGGCGCTCCGCCTGAAGCTGACCGACCCCTCAGGCCGCCGCCCCGACATCTCCGTCGGCCACCGGCACGAGCGCCGTCTTTTCCTGAAGGCCAACTACCTCTCGCTCGCATCCACCGTTCCGGGCACGGGGCCCGAGCGAGACGCCGAGCTCACGTTCCGGTTCCGAGGACCCTTCTCGCATCAGCGGACGCGGTTGGGGTGGAAAGCTCCGGTCCCAGGCGGGCCCGAATGGCTCGCGCGGGCCGAAGGACCCCTGCTCGAGGCCGTCCGGGGGATCGAGGCCGTGCAGTCGCTCCGCCTGAGGTGGTCCGTCGGGGAGGGCGCCTGGAAGGTTCGTCTGGAGACGTTGTCGGGGTCAATGATGAGCGGCTTCATGACCCCGCTGCCGGTCGCCGTCCCATTCGATCAGCGCGAGGCGGATTCGTTCCTGGCCCTCGTGGATGTCTTGGCCAGTCCGGCCTGACGTTCGTCACACTCGTTTACTCCGGCGTGACGTAGGCCGCCGTGATGCCCCCGTCCACGATGAGGGCGGCCCCGGTCATGTACGAGGATTCGTCGGAGGCCAGGAACAGCGCCGCCTTGGCGATCTCCTCGGCCTGGCCGAAGCGGCCCCTCGGGAGGTGCCCCCGCCGGCGCTGCCGCCGGGCCGGGTCCGCCAGCAGCTCCTGGAGCAGCGGGGTCTCGATGGGCCCGGGGCACAGGGAGTTCGCGCGCACGCCCCTGCGGGCGAACTCCACGGCGATCTCCCGGGTCATCGACAGCACGCCTCCCTTCGAGGCCGTATAGGCGATCTGAGGGGTGGCCGCCCCCATGAGCGCCACGAACGAGGCAACGTTGACGATCGCGCCGCCTCCGGACTCGATCATCGCCGGGATCCCGTAGCGGCACCCCAGGTACACGCCCTTGAGGTTGATGCCGATCGTGAGATCCCACACCTCCTCGGGCGTCTCGGTCACCGAGCCGTCCCGTTCGGGGAAGACCCCGGCATTGTTGTAGAGGACGGTGAGCCCTCCGAAGGTGTCAACGGCGAAGCGCACCATGGCCTCCGCGTCGGAGGGCCGCGACACGTCGGCGTGCATGTACGCCGCCTGCCCGCCCTCATCCCGGATGGCCGCCACCACCGCCTCCCCCGCGTCGTCGGCGACGTCGGTGAGCACGACCTTGGCCCCTTCTCTAGCGAACAGGTGCGAGGCCACCTTCCCCATGCCACTCGCGCCTCCGGTGATCAACGCCACCTTGCCGTCCAGCCGGCCCATCCCAACGCTCCCTTCCATCGCCTGCCGCCGGCCTCGCCCGACGCCGGTCCGCGGACGCCTATCATCGACCACCGGCCGGCGGCGAGGAACAGATCCCGCCAGGGAAGGGAGACCAGGCCGCCGATTGGTAGATTCGGCGTTCGATGGAGCTTCCCGAAGAGCTGTCGAGCCGGCCACGGCGAAAGCCCGGACAGGAGCCCACGGCGACCATCACGCTCGAGGCATATGGGCGCCTGAGGGCCGAGCTGGACGAGCTGACGTCGTCCGGTCGCTCACGCATGGCGGAACGGCTGAAGGCGGCGCGCGAGCACGGCGACATCCGCGAGAACGCCGAGTACGACTCGGCGAAGAACGAGCAGGCCCTCATGGAGTCGCGGATCCGGAACCTGGAGCGGATGCTGCGTGATCCGGACATCATCGAGGCGCCGTCGAGCTCCGACGTCGTGACGCCCGGGATGCTCGTGACGGTCAGGCCACTGGACGACGAGGACCCCCACGATGAGACGTACCTGCTGGCCGAGTCGGCGGAGGAGCGGGCGGCCGGAGTCCGGACCATCACCACCACGTCGCCGCTCGGCCAGGCCCTCATGGGCGCCCGTCCGGAAGAGCAGGTCTCGTACGAGGCGCCGGGCGGCACCTTCCGCTGCGTGATCGTGAGTTTCCGGCCGAACGGCGGCTAGCTTCGCCGCGGCTTCCCCAGAGGGGTAGCCTCCCGTACAGGATGAGCGAGTCGCCCGGGACCGAGCCCCAGGCGCCCGCGCCCCGCGTGCGGGACATGCCGGCCCCTCGGAAGACCACAGGCGTGTTCGGTCCCGCCTTGCGGTTCGTCTTCACCTGGCCCTACCGGGCCATCCTGGCCGGGCTGTACCGAGCCGGGGTGCATCCCTGGCAGCTCACGGTTGCATCGCTCGTGGCGAACGTCGTGGTCGGCTGGCTGCTGCTCACCGGGCGCCGGTTCCTGCCGGGTGCGCTGCTCATCCTGGCGGGGTTGTTCGACGTCTTCGACGGGGCCGTGGCCCGGTTGCGAGGCGAGGACCGGCGGGCGGGAGCGTTCCTGGACTCTGTGCTCGACCGGATCGGCGACATGGTCCTGTTCGGGTGCCTGTACTGGTCCGAGCAGGACCAGGGACACGTTCTCGCCGCGGCCCTGGCGCTCGTCACGCTGGTCACGGCCCTGACGGTGAGCCACGTGCGCGCGGAGGCGGAGGCAGCGGGGATCCAGCTCTCCAAGGGGTTCTTCCAGCGGCTGGAGCGGTACGTGGCCATGACGGTCGGGCTCATGGTTCCAAGAGCCTTGGTGCCGATGCTCGTGGTGCTCGTGGCGTTGGGAGGTGCGACGTTGTTGCAGCGGGGATGGTCGGCCCTGCGACGGCTGTCCCGTCCCACCGAGGATCAGCGCTGGCAGGATGGGCAGAAGTAGGTCGTCCGCCCCGCCACCACGGTCCGTGAGAGTTCCGTCCGGCACCGAGGGCACCTGCCACCGGGCCGTCCGCGGACCCGGCTGAGCCAGCGCCGCCGGGTCTCCAGGTAGTCGAAGTCCACCACGGCGGCGCCGAGGACCCGCCGCATCGTTCGGAACAGGCGAACGCGGTCGTTCGCGTCCAGGTCCTCGACTCGCCGACGGGGATGGATCCTTGCCTGCCACAGGATCTCGTCGGCCACGAGGTTCCCGATCCCGGCCACGAGCCGTTGGTCCATCAGCAGGGCCTTCACGCCTCCGCGCCGGCGCGAGAGCGATCCCAGGAACTCGTCGCGCTCGACGCCGAGCGCGTCGGGGCCGAGGCTGCCTAACACGACCTTCAGCTCGTCGTCGTCACCGGCCAGCCACACCCCACCGAGCCGCCGCATGTTCCGGTACCGGAGCTCGCCCTCGTCGAACACGAGCACCAACCGATCGTGACGATGTCGATCGGGCTCGTCGCCCGACCACACGAGGTCTCCGGTCATGCCGAAGTGGAACAGGAGGGTTGGGCCTGCGGCCGGGCACACGAGCCACTTCCCATGCCGCCCGGGCTCCTCGAATCGGTGGCCGGTCAGCAGCCGGCCGACGTCCTCCGGAGCCGCATTCCTGACGATGGCCGGGTCGAGGACGTCGACGGCCCGCACGGTCCGGCCCCTCGCGTGCTCGGCGAAGAAGCGGCGGTACGCCTCAACCTCGGGAAGTTCGGGCACAGCGGTAGTGTTACCGAAAGGTTCGCCGACGTCCGCCGAAGGTTCGAAGGAAGAGGCCGTGGCCGATTACATCCGGGTCGCATCGCTGGCAGAGGTGCCCGAAGGGGAGCTCCGCGGGTTCGAGCTCGCCACAGGGAGGATCGCCGTGGCCCACGTCGAGAACGAGCTCTTCGCCCTGGGCGACGAATGCACGCACGAGGGGTGCTTGCTGTCGGAAGGAGAGGTCGATGAGTCCGCCGACACGGTGGTGTGTGCGTGTCACGGGAGCGCCTTCGATCTTCGCACTGGCGAGCCCGTCGACGGTCCGGCCCAGGATCCCGTCCCAACGTTTCCCGTCCGGCTCGTGGAGGGGTGGATCGAGCTAGTGCCCATCGCCGCGGGAGGAGACGCGTGAGCCTGGGGCGAAGGACCGGATGAGCGCCCAGCTGCCACCGCAGGCCGTCGTCATCTTCGGGGCATCCGGGGACCTGACGAGGCGCAAGCTCCTGCCGGCCTTCTGGAGCCTGTTCGTCCAGGGGCTGCTCCCCAAGGGCTTCGCCATCACGGGGTACGCGCGCACCGAGATGACCGACGAGGAGTTCCGCGAGCAGGCCCGCGAATCGGTCAAGCTGTTCGGCCGATGGTCGCCGGACGACGACGCATGGCGGGGGTTCGCCGAGCGCCTCTCGTATCTCCCGGGCGAGTTCGCGAGCGAGGGCGCGATGATGCGGCTGGAGAAACACCTCGCATCGGCGGACGAGCGGTTCGGCACCGAGGGGGGGCGGTTCTTCTACGCGGCCACGCCGACCACCGTTTACCCCGACATCGTCCGCCGTCTCGCCGAGGCCGGCCTGCACCGGGATGCCAAGGTCGTCTTCGAGAAACCGTTCGGCTACGACCTCGCTTCGGCCCGAGAGCTGAACGCGAGGATCCACGAGGTCTTCGACGAGTCCCAGATCTTTCGGATCGACCATTACCTGGGCAAGGAGACCGTCCAGAACATCCTGGCCTTCCGGTTCGCCAATGGGCTCTTCGAGCCGGTGTGGAACCGGAGGTACCTCGACCACATCGAGCTCACCGTGGCCGAGGACATCGGCATCGACGGCCGGGGGGCCTTCTACGAGCAGACCGGAGCCATCCGTGACCTCGTGGTTACCCACCTGTTCCAGGTCTTGACGTTCCTGGCGATGGAGGCGCCGGTCTCCTTCGACCCCGACCGGCTGCGTGACGAGACCGTGAAGGTCCTGCGGAGCGCCCAACCATGCGACCCCTCACAGGTGGTCCGGGGCCAATACCGCGGCTACCGGGGGGAACCGGGCGTCGCGCCCGACTCGACCGTCGAGACGTACGCCGCCCTCAGGTTGGAGATCGACAACTGGCGGTGGGCGGGCGTCCCGTTCTTCCTGCGGACCGGCAAGCGGATGGCCACCAAGTGCAGCGAGATCACGCTCAAGTTCCACAAGGTCCCCTTCAACGTGTTCCGGGGGACGGACCTCCATCTGCCGATGCGCGACCACCTGACCATCAGGATCCAGCCCAACGAGGGGATCACGCTCGCGGTGAACGCCAAGAAGCCTGGGCCGGGTCTGGAACTGGAGCGCGTCACGATGGACTTCGACTACGAGGAAGAGTTCGGGGGGCAGATCGCCGACGCGTACGAGCTCCTGCTCCTCGAGGCCATGGAGGGCGACCACACGCTGTTCCTGCGCGAGGACGGCGTGGACCGGGCGTGGGAGATCCTCCAGCCGGTGCTGGACCATCCGGCGCCGGTCGCGGAATACGAGCAAGGAAGCTGGGGGCCGACCGAGGCGGACGCGTTGATCGCCCCCCACCGGTGGCACGCAACACCGGCGCACGCTCGCTGAGCGCTCGATGCTCTGAGCGAACCGTCGGGCGTCGGGAGGGTGGCGCCGCCACGGTGCCCTCGGATAGGCTCTCCGGCCTCACTTCCCTGCAATGGAGGCATCGATGGCGGAGCCCACCAGGTTCGACCTCTCGCCCGACGACATCCCCGCGGCGTGGTTCAACATCATTCCGGATATGGTCGGCGCGGGGATCCAGCCGCTCCCGCCCCTGCATCCGGGGACGAAGGAGCCGATCACGCCCGACCTTCTCGCCCCGCTCTTCCCGGAGGCATTGATCCTCCAGGAGGTCTCGACCGAGCAGTGGATCGACGTTCCCGGGCCCGTGCTCGACATCTACCGGCTGTGGAGGCCGACCCCGCTTCATCGGGCGGTCCGGCTGGAGCAGGCTCTCCAGACCCCCGCGCGCATCTACTTCAAGTACGAGGGAGGATCGCCGGCCGGGTCCCACAAGCCCAACACCGCGGTTGCCCAGGCCTTCTACAACAGGGAATCGGGGGTTCGGCGCATCTCCACGGAGACCGGGGCCGGGCAGTGGGGTTCGGCCCTCTCGATGGCGTGCCGGTTCTTCGGCCTCGAGTGCCTGGTGTTCATGGTCAAGGCCTCGTACGAACAGAAGCCGTACCGGCGGATCTTCATGGAGACCTTCGGCGCGGAGGTGCGGCCCTCGCCCTCGAGCACGACCCAGGCGGGGAAGAAGATCCTCGAGGCGAGCCCTGACTCGACGGGTTCGCTGGGGATCGCCATCAGCGAGGCCATCGAGGTTGCCGCGACGAACGATGACACCCACTACTCGCTGGGATCGGTCCTGAACCACGTGTTGCTGCACCAGACCGTGGTGGGCCTGGAGGCCAAGAAGCAGATGGAGATGGCGGGGGAACGTCCCGATGTCGTCGTCGGCTGTGTCGGCGGCGGATCGAACTACGCCGGGCTGGCCTACCCGTTCATGGCCGACCGGTTGCGGGGGATCTCGACGGCCAGGTTCCTGGCCACCGAGCCGGCCGCCTGCCCCACGCTGACGAAGGGAAGGTTCGCCTACGACTTCGGCGACACGGGCCAGATGACCCCGCTCCTGCCGATGTACACGCTGGGCCACGACTTCGTCCCGGCCCCGGTGCACGCCGGCGGCCTGCGGTATCACGGCGATGCCCCCTCGCTCTCGCTGCTCGTCCGGGAGGGGCACATGGAGGCCGCCGCGTACACGCAGAACGAGGTGTTCGACGCCGCCGTGCAGTTCGCCCAGACGCAGGGCATCATCCCGGCGCCCGAGTCCGCCCACGCCATCCGCGGCGCCATCAACGAGGCCGTCGCGGCCAGGGAGGCCGGGCAGCAGAAGGTCATCCTGATCGGGCTGTCCGGCCACGGGCACTTCGACATGCAGGCCTACGACGACTACCTGAACGCGCGCCTCCCGGAGGTGGAATTCGACCCTTCGGCCGAGGAGGCGGCGCTGGCGAGGCTGCCGGAGGTCCCGGTCGGGGGCTGACCTCGACGACCTTTCAACCGCGGGCGCCCAGACCGAGATCGTCACGGAGCAGGCGGATCGCCGCCACCTCCTCGAAACCCAGCTTCGCCAGGATCGGCTCGGAGGTATCGCGGCGGGCCCAGGTGACCAAGGCCGGTGTCGCGCGACGGACCGCCTCCCGCCAGGCGACTGGGATGAGTGCGCTGAACGCTCCGCGCCCCCGGGCACGGGGAAGCGTTCCCCCGCCACCCAGGAACAACCCCCACGGGGTGAACGTGACTCGTCCCGTGGCGATCGGGACGTCGTTCTCCCAGACGAGCGCCAGACGGGTGTGTCCGAAGGTCCTGAGCCGCTCGAACCGTGTCTCGGCCTGGGCGCGGGACTCCGCAGCGTCCGACTGATCGAGCCCGAACGCCTCGATCATCACCTCCACCGCTGCACGGTTCTCGTCCGCCGTCTCTGCCAGCCGGACGACGAACGGTGTCGGAGGGATCGGCGCGGGCGGGCGGATCAGCACCATCGCAGCCTCGCCGGGGCCGTCTTCGGGGACCATGCCAAGGGCCTGGAGCCGGCCCGGGAGGTCGGCCGGCAGTGCCGAGCTCCCCACGCTCCACA
>JBOGVH010000080.1:0-3206 GCA_050695235.1 Actinomycetota bacterium | reverse complement strand
GGCCAGATGCGCGCTGATGCTCCTGTTCGGCCTCCACGGCACGCCGTTCCTGTACTACGGCGACGAGATCGGCCTTCCCGACGTGCCCATTCCCCGTGAGGACCTTCGCGACCTGGTGGGGATCCGCCAGTGGCCGGCGAACCCCGGCCGTGACGCGTGCAGGACCCCGATGCCCTGGACGGCGGAGGAGGGCGCCGGCTTCACTCGGCCCGGTGTCCGGCCATGGCTCCCCCTCGGGCCGGCCCGACCGAACGTGGTGGACCAGCGAGACGACCCCAACTCCGTCCTCAGCCTGTGCCGCGGCTTGATCGAGCTTCGCCGAACGACCGTGGATCTCCGACTGGGGAACTACCGGCGGCTCCCATCGCCGCCCGGGAGCTGGGCCTGGGAGCGTGGCGACCGGCACGTGGTCGCCGTCAACCTCTCGGACGGAGCGGTTTCGCTGGAGACGCCGGTTGATGGGAAGGTGCTCGTGGGGACCGATCCGGATCGGACCGGCGAGCGCATCGACGGCGAGCTACGGCTGGGCCCTAGGGAGGGCGTCGTCATCTCGCTTTCGAGCTAGTTGCCTGCGGTCCTCCAGGACGTTGAACGCGACACGTCCGGCATGGGGTGTTACATCCCTTGCAGTTTGCGCCGAAACCTCGGCAGAGAGCAGCGTCGACCCGAGAGATACGGCTTACCCGTGAAGCGACACCCCCGCCCTCGCCCTCCGCGCCCGCTGAGGTTGCATCACCCGTCTGACGAAGCTATGCCCATCAGACTGGGGTCCCGGGGTCTTCGAGTGACCCCAGGCCGGCCAGCTGGAAAGGGGAAGCTCATGCATCTGCGACGTCTTCGATTGCTGTTCGCCACGATCTTGCTGGTGGTGCCCACGGCCGCCGCATCGGCGACCAGCGCCTCGAGGCCGAGCGTTGCCACGCCTCAACGATTGGAAGACCACGAGGATGCGGTCACCGCCAGTGGATCTCCCTCTGATCTCGTGGCTCAGAACTTCGAAGTCCTGGGACGCATCAACCTCGGCGGAGGATCCCCCAATGGCGACGTCTTCCTCTACGACCATGGAGGAGATATCGGGACATTCGCGTACGTCGGAACCTGGAGCCAGCCCTGCTCGGGAGCCGGCGTGAAGGTCATCGACGTGAACGACCCCACGCGTCCGAAGCTCGTCGCCTACGCGGGACACGCGCCCGGGGTCTCGACCGAGGAGATGGTCGTCCGCCGGATCGGCGGACGGGACGTCTGGGCGTCGGCATCCAGAGCTGCAGGGCGGGATACGTCGGGGCCTGGAGCTCGTCGACGTGACCGACCCCAGGAACCCGGTGACGTTGAGCTTCCTGCCGGTTCCGTCCGGAGGAGTCCACGAGCTGGACATGACGGTGCGCCCTGACGGGAAGGCTCTTGCCCTCCTGGCCGTGCCGTTCGCGGAGTTCGACAACGTCTACTTCGGTGCCGACCACGGAGGAGACTTCCGCATCGTCGACGTCACTGATCCCACCGATCCTGTTGAGGTCTCCAACTGGGGAATCATCGCCGACAGCTCCCTCCCCATCGTGGCCGGCAACGACGAGATCTCCAGCCCGTTCCAGGGGATCGGCTACTTCGCCGCCTACTTGGACCACAGCCTCAGGGCGACCGACAACGGGATGACGGCCTACGTTTCCTACTGGGACGGCGGCGTGCTCAAGTTCGACATCAGCGATCCGGGCAGCCCGGTCCTGCTGGCTCGCACGACGTATCCATTCGATGCGGACGGTGACGGCCACTCGATGACGCTCTACCAGGCGGGCGGACAACGCTACATCCTCCAGAACGACGAGGACTTCGAGTCCCTGGCGCCGACCGCCGTCAGGTCCAGCGCAACCGGTTCATCGCTATTCGCGGGGATCGATGAGCCGTGGATGCCCACATTGCTCTCGGACGTCGGACCCGTGAGCGGTGCCGTGTCCGATGCGGGGGATGGCTGTCAGGCGTCAGACTACGTGGGCGCCTCGGGCAAGATCGCGCTCGCCGACACGGTGGACCCGTTCTACGTCGGGATCATCCCGGACTGGACGGTGCCCTGCTCGATCGGGACGCAGGTGACCCTCGCCGCAGCGGCAGAAGCGAAGGTCTTCCTGTCCAACCTGGTGAGCCCTGACGACGCGTACCCATTCTTCGACGGGGACCTCCGCGCCGTGCAACAGCAGGTTGGCGAGATGCTTTCCGTCCAGATTTTCCGACATCGACGAGCTCGCCGGCGCGATCCGATCGGCGCTCGGAGGTGGGGAGGTCACGGTAGTCCTTTCCCCCGGCGAACCGTCTTGGGGCTTCCTCCGCGTCTTCAGCGAGAACACGGCGCAGGACGACGACGGCGACGGAGTGCAGGAGTTCGACCAGGTCGGGCAATTCTCCGATCTCCCCCACGTGACGGGGGAGGTGCGAACGCCCACGGGAGCGTGGTCCATCCACAACACCGAGGTCAACGGCAACCGTGCCTATTCCTCCTGGTACTCGAATGGCGTCGTTGCCCTCGACCTCAGTGATCCAACCCACCCAGCGCTGGTAGGGCAGTTCGTCCCGCCAACCAGCAACCGGCGACCGAGCGCCATCGGGCGAGGGCCCGCGCTTGTGTGGGGCGTCGCCATCGACCCGGCGACTGGGATCGTGTACGCGAGTGAGATGCGGGGCGGGCTTTGGATCGTGAGGCCCACAGGACCCGCAGCTCCCACGGCCTAAATGGCCCAACGGATGGGGAGGAGCGAGCCGACATCCATCGGCCCGTTCCTCCCGCTCCCGGTCCGGGTTGATCGCGGTTAGTGGCCGCGGCCCTCGGGCTTCGAGTGGTCCAGCTTCTCCGGGAGCCACCACCGCGACGTGACCACCTTGTGGCGCGTATAGAACCGGATGCCGTCCTTGCCCGTGGCGTGCAGGTCCCCGAAGAACGAGCTCTTCCACCCGGTGAACGGGAAGAACGCCATCGGCGCCGCCACGCCGACGTTCACCCCCAGCATCCCGGCCTCCGCGCGGCGCTTGAACGCGCGCGCGTTCGCCCCCGACGAGGTGAAGATCGACGCGGCGTTGCCGTACGAGCTGGCGTTCAGGATATCCAGGGCCTCGTCGATGTCCGACGCCCGGACCACCGAGAGCACCGGCCCGAACAGCTCGTCCCGCCATAGGGCCATGTCCGGCGTCACGCGGTCGAAGATCGTCGGGCCCAGGAAGAA
>JBOGVH010000079.1:0-3603 GCA_050695235.1 Actinomycetota bacterium | reverse complement strand
GGGCTGTACGGGCTGGAAGAGGCCGCGCCGGAGCTCGTGGCGGTGGTGGCGCCCAGGGTCGAAGCCGCCGCCGCCGCCGTTCCCGAAGCCGTGGTGGAGGACAAGGGGGCGTCCATCGCGGTGCATTATCGCCAGGCTCCCGACCCGGCCCGGGCCAGGGCCCAGCTGATCGCCGCATTCGAGGAGGTGGCGTCCTCCGCGGGCCTGGAACTCGTCGAGGGCAAGATGGTCGTCGAGCTCGTCCCCGCGGGTCGGCCCCGAAAGGGAGGGGCGGTGGAGCGCCTGGTCGGCGAGAACGAGCTGTCGGCCGCCCTGTTCGCCGGCGACGACGTGGCCGACGTCGAGGCCTTCCGCGCGTTGGACTCACTCGCCGAGAAGGGCCTGCTCGTCGTCAAGGTGGCCGTGCGGGGGGAGGACACGCCCCGGGAGCTCCTGGACGCGGCCGCCGTGGTGGTCGACGGGCCGACGGGGCTGGTGGAGTTGCTCGGTCAGCTGACGTGAACGCCGACCCGGCGACGGCGTATGCGTTCCAGGTCGTCGAGCTGCGCGCCCACCCATCGCTGCGGCGGATTGGAGAGCACCAATCTGGACAGGCCCCGAGCCCGACGGGCACGCTCGTCCGCCGGCATCTCCAGCGCGGTGGCGATCCCGTCGGCCATCTCGCCGAGGTCGAACGGGTTCACCGGCAGCGCGTACCGTCCCAAGCGCCAGTAGGCGCCGGCGTTCCTCGACAGCACGAGGACCCCGTGGCGCCGGTTCAGCACAGGACCCTCCATGGCGACGAGGTTCATGCCGTCGTAGATCGGGTTGACCAGGAGGACGTCGTACAACCCATAGGCGGCGATCGCCCCCGCATGGTCGTCCTTCACCCGAACCTCGATCGGTTCCCAATCCTGATGGCCGAACTCCCGGTTGACCGCGTCCGCCTCGGCCAAGCATTCCTCCGCGTAGGCCCGGTACTCCGGGACCTCGGTTCGCGACGGCGAGAGGAGAGCCAGTAACCGTACCCGCTCCCGCCACTCCGGATGTCGCCGGAGGAACAGCCCGAAGGCTCGGAACCCGCGGGCGATGTTCTTCGTGAGCTCGAAGCGGTCGACCCGGAGGACCAGCCGCGTGTTGCCTCGCCACCGGTTCAGCTGCCTGCGGAGCTCTCGCACCTCGGAGCTTGCCGAGGCCTCCCGCATCGGCCCGACGTCGATCGAGATGGGGTGGATCCGCACCAGGACCTCGCGGCCCTCGACCAGGATGCGGGATCGCGCCAGGTCCGCTCGAACCCCCTGCAACAGGCGGGCGGACATCATGAAGTTCTCCGCCCAGGCCTGTGAGTGGAACCCGAGCACGTCGGCGCCGAGGAGCCCACGGATGATCCCCTCTCGGATGCTGCCCGGCAGGGTCCGTAGGTACGTCGCCCCGGCGAAGGACGTATGCGAGAAGTGTGCGATGAGCGCGTCGGGGCGCAGCTCCCGGAGGAACCGCGGAACGAGCGAGAGATGGTAGTCCTGGATGAGGTACACGGGCTGGGACCGCTGCTGGTCGCCCTCCTCCGCGAGCGCCTGGGCGAAGGTCCGGTTCACGTCGACGTACTCGCCCCACGCCCGTTCGGTGTCGTCGTCGAAGGAGGGCGAGCGAACGGTGTCCCACAGGTAGTGGTGGACGAACCACAGGATGCCGTTCGAGACGTGGTTGTAGTACGCGTCGTACGTGGCCTGGGGGATGTCGAGGTACCGCACCCGAAAGGGCCACCCGTAGGCCTCCATGTCCACCAACCCTCGGCCGTCCCTGGCCACGACCTCGCGGTCCCCCTCGGACATCGCGGCGGCCACCCACAGCCCGCGGGAGGCCTGGAGGGCTCCCACCAGGGCGGTCACCAATCCACCCGAGCCTCGGCGAGGGGACAGCTCGCCCGAATCGTCGCGCTCGAACGTCACCGGACCGCGGTTGGACGCGACGATGAGCGGGGCATCGAGCGCGCTCATCGCAGCGAGGTCATCAGCCCCAGGTAGTCCTCGAGCTCTCGAACCGTCAGGAACCGGTCGCGGACGACCTCCCGTGCCGCGCGGCCGATCGTCCTCTGTAGCTCCGGGTCCCCCACCAACTGAACGATCCGCTCCGCGCATCCCTCCACCGAGTCCACCAGGAAGCCGGTCTGCCCGTCGGTGATCTGCAAGCGGATCCCGCCGACGTTCCCCCCGATCACCGGCTTGTCCTTCCACATACCCTCCGCGACCACCAGGCCGAACCCCTCACGGATCGATTTCTGGACCACGACCGTAGATGCACGCTGGAACGCGTTGATCTCGAGGTTCCCGACATTGTGAACGTTCGTGAGGAGATGGATGTCGGGATCGCCCGCCCGGTGCTCCTCGGTGAGGTCGAGGAACCGCATGCCCTCGGGGTCGTCGTGCGCCATGGACCCCGCCAGGATGAGCTGGAGGTCGGGGAACGTCTTTCGGGCCAGCCGGAAGGCGTCGATCACGCCGAGGGGATCCTTCCACGGGTCGAATCGGGAGACCTGCATCACGATCGGACGACCCGGGTCGACCCCGTAGGTCTGCAGCACGTTCGTGATGGTCTCGTCGGGCAGGTCGAGGTTCTTGGTCGAACAGGGGTCGATGGATGGAGGGATGAACGCATGCACGGGATCGGTCACTCCCGGCTGGGCGAAATCCTCCATGGTGAAGATCGCCGCGTCGTACCGGTTGACGATCGGTTCGAAGAACTCCCACACGGGACGAAACGGGGTGGACAGGTCGATATGGCATCGCCAGATCCACCTCCCGGAGCGCCGCCCCTCCTCGTCGAGCACGGTGAGCAGGGCGGCTGGCTGGGGATCGTGGACGAAGACGTAGTCGTAGCCGTCGGTAAACTCCGCCGCGTTGGCCCGGATCCTGTCCCAGTACGCGCTCCGCATCTCCTCCGTCCACGGGACCTCGGCGCCCTGCAACGCGTTATGCACGCTCTTGGTGACGGCGTAGTAGTCGTCGGACCCCTCGAGCAACGCCCACGTGGTCTGGATGCCGAGGTCGTTCAGTAGTGGGAGCTGTGACTGAAGGAGCTCTGCCACGCCGCCGCCGTACGCCGTGCTGTTGACGTGCAGCATGCTGGCCCCGGCGAAGGGCTTGGCCGCCTTGCGAAGGCGCTCCACGGCCTCCTCGCCTGCCGGAGCGGCATATTCGTCGACGTGCTTGTCCGCCAGCGGGACCGTGGGGAGCATGAGGCGCAGTCTAGCGGCTGCTCCGGCGCCGGCTCAGAGATTCGACGCGCGAGCCAGGTCCGCCAGGGCCTGATCCCGACGGAGCCGCCGGTCCTGGGGGGTCATCTCGCGGGCCCGGGCCACGATGCTCGCGAGCTCGATGGGCGAGAACGGCTTGGTCACGTACTCGGCGCAGCCGGCCTCCCACCCCCGGGTCTGGTCGTCGAGCTGGGCTCTGGCCGTGAGGAGGATCACCGGCGTCTCGGAGGTCTCGGGGCGCTCCCGCAGCATCCGAAGGATCGACAGGCCGTCGAGGGCGGGCAGCATTACGTCGAGGACGATCAGATCCGGCCGGTCACGCATGGCCAGCTCCATGCCCCGTTCACCGTCTGGTGCCTCCAGGACCTCGT
>JBOGVH010000078.1:0-4449 GCA_050695235.1 Actinomycetota bacterium | reverse complement strand
CACGACGCCGGTCCGTCGCGTGGTGTCCGACGCGAGCGTCCGCGGGGCGCCGTCCGGCTCGAAGAGGATCGCGGGCGCGCCGGTTCCCATGACCAGCGGATGGACGAGGTCCTTGGCGGCCAGCATCGCGGGGGACGACGTGGTCGAGGCCACGAACACGATCACCTCGTCGGCGGTGGCAGCCAGGGCCTCCCGCCTGATCTCCTTCCCGACCCCGGACAGGCCCCCGAAGTCGATGGGGTCGAGCCACCGCCACGCCACCTGGCACGACCGAGGCAGAGAGGCCTCGCGAGTGGGGAGGCCGCCCTGAAGGCTCATCAGCGCTGCCCCACCCACGCCGGCGAGCGCTCGAACCTCGGAGACGCCGAGCAGATCCTCGAACGAGGCCGCCGGCACGAGGAAGACGAACGCCCCCGGCTCACACGGGACGATCACCTCCCCCTCCGCCCGCTGGGCGAACGGCGGAAGGAACAGGAGGAGAAGCGTGACGCCCGCCCCGATCGGCAAACGGGCGAGGACGCGGGTCACCAGGGCGCCGGAGTGAGCTGCCGCTCCCGTCGGACCTCGGCACCCAGGCGGAGGAGCTTGGCCTCGAAGTCCTGATAGCCCCGATCCACGTGATACATGTCCTCGACGGCGGTGACCCCGTCGGCGCACAGAGCCGCGATCACCATGGCCGCGCCCGCCCGGATGTCGAGTGCCCGGACCGGGGCGGCCGACAGTTGGTCCACGCCCCGGATCACCGCGTGATGGCCCTCGGTCCTGATGTCCGCCCCCATCCGGTTCAGCTCGTCCACGAACATGAACCGGCTCTCGAAGACGTTCTCGGTCACGATGCTCGTTCCCTCCGCCACGGAGAGCAGGGCCATCATCTGGGGCTGGAGGTCGGTGGGGAACCCCGGATGCGGAAGCGTCACGAAATCGACAGCCCGGGCCCGGTCCTCCTGGCCGACGGCCACCCCGGCCTCGGTCGCCAGCACGACGGCACCGAGCTCGGTCAGCTTTGCCAGGACAAGGTCCATGTGGTCGCCTCGTGCTCGCTCCAACACGATCTGTCCGCCGGTGGCGCACGCCGCGATGGCGAACGTCCCGGCCTCGATCCGATCGGGGATCACGCTGTGGCGGACCGGGTGGAAGTCCCCCGTCCCCAGGATCTCGATGGTGGGCGTGCCGACGCCCTCGATGCGGCCGCCCATCTCCTGGAGGAACTCGGCCAGGTCCGAGAGCTCGGGCTCGCGGGCCGCGTTCTCGATGACGGTCGTCCCTCGAGCAGCGACGGCCGCCATCATCACGTTCTCGGTCGCGCCGACGCTGGGGAAGTCGAGCGAGATGACCGCGCCGGACAGGCCTCTCGGAGCGACGCCTTCCAGGAACCCATGCTCGGAGAAGAACCGCGCTCCCATCTTCTCCAGGCCACGGACGTGCAGGTCGATCTTCCGCGATCCGATGTTGCAGCCGCCCGGCATGGCCACGCGGGCGCGGCCGCACCGCGCGAGCAACGGCCCCAAGACGAGGATCGACGCCCGCATCCGGCTGACCAGCTCGTAGGGGGCCTCGAAGGAGAGCACGTCGCTCGCGTCGATCTCCAGGTCGTCCGCCCAGGCCACGTGGGCCCCGAGGTGCTGGAGGACCTCCACCATGGTCAGGCAGTCCTGGATGTGGGGGACGTTCGAGAGCACGGTCCGCCCCGGCGCCAGGAGGGAGGCGGCCATCAGCTTCAGGGCGGAGTTCTTCGCCCCGGCGATGGGGATCGAGCCCGAGAGACGGGTCCCCCCCGTAACCAGGAAGCGGTCCATGGCGGCGATTGTAGGTGTGCTCAGCTGACGTTTCTCCGGATCGACGGCCTACCCGGGCCCGGCGTTCCCCAAACGAGAGCTCAGCGAGCCAGCTCCGCCCGGGCCATGGCCTTGGCCAGCTCGGCCCGCAGGCCGGCATCGTCGCGCCGGCTCAACTCACGTTGGAGCTCCTGCACCCGGTGCTCCGCGGCCCGAAGGTCGATCTGCCCGGCCATCTCCGCATAGGAGGCCAGCACGTCCACCCGGGTGACGCCCTCGGTCGTGGTCACGTGCAGGAAGCCGCCGTCCACGATGGCGGCTTCCTCCGTCCCGTCCATCCGGATGCGGAGCGGCCCCACGGCCAGCCGGATCAGGAGCGGAGCATGCTCGGGCAGGATGCCCACCTCGCCCTCAACCCCCCGGGCGATGACCATGGCCGCTTCGCCCGACCAGATCTCCCGCTCGGGGGTGACGACGTGCACGTCGAGCGGCACGCCTACGCCCCCGTTCCCGCCAGCTGCTTCGCCTGGGCCTCGGCTTCCTCGATGCTGCCGACCATGTAGAAGGCCTGCTCGGGCAGGTGGTCGTACTCCCCCTCCACAAGGGCCCGGAACGACGCGATCGTCTCCTCGACCGGCACGTACTTGCCCTTGATCCCGGTGAACTGCTCGGCCACGAAGAACGGCTGGGACAGGAACCGCTCGATCTTGCGCGCCCGGGCCACGGCGACCTTGTCCTCCTCCGACAGCTCGTCCACGCCGAGGATGGCGATGATGTCCTGGAGGTTCCGGTACCGCTGGAGGATCTCCTGGACCCGCCGGGCCACCGCGTAGTGCTCCTCGCCGACGTAGCGGGCGTCCAGGATCCGCGACGTCGAGTCCAATGGGTCGACCGCCGGGTAGATCCCCTTCTCGACGATGGACCGAGACAGCACCGTGGTCGCGTCGAGGTGGGCGAACGTCGTGTGCGGCGCCGGGTCGGTGATGTCGTCGGCCGGCACGTAGATGGCCTGGAGCGAGGTGATCGACCGGCCGCGGGTCGAGGTGATCCGCTCCTGGAGCTCGCCCATCTCGTCGGCCAGCGTCGGCTGGTACCCCACCGCGGAGGGCATCCGGCCGAGCAGCGTCGACACCTCCGAGCCCGCCTGGGTGAACCGGAAGATGTTGTCGACGAACAGGAGCACGTCCTGGTGCTGCACGTCGCGGAAGTACTCGGCCATGGTGAGCGCGGCCAGCCCCACCCGCAGGCGCACGCCGGGCGGCTCGTCCATCTGGCCGAACACGAGCGCCGTCTTCTCGATGACGCCCGTCTCCTTCATCTCGAGGAACAGGTCGTTCCCCTCGCGCGTGCGCTCGCCCACACCGGCGAAGACCGAGACGCCGCCGTGCTGCTCGGCGACGCGATGGATCATCTCCTGGATGATCACCGTCTTGCCCACGCCGGCGCCCCCAAACATCCCCACCTTCCCGCCCTGGACGTACGGTTCAAGGAGGTCGATGACCTTGATCCCGGTCTCGAACATCTCGGTCTTCGGCTCCAGGTCCTCGAATTTCGGCGGGTCGCGATGGATCGGCCACCGGTCCTCGGCGTCGACCGAGTCGGTATCCAGCGGCTGGCCGATCACGTTGTACACGTGTCCCAGGACCTTGGGGCCTACCGGCATGGTGATCGGCTGGCCGGTGTTTCGGACCGGCGACCCGCGGACCACGCCGTCGGTGGGCCGCATGGCGATGGCCCGGACCATCGACTCGCCGATGTGCTGGGCCACCTCGCACACGATGGTCTGGGTGTCGCCGTCGAGCGTCCGATCCAGCTCAAGGGCGAAGTTGATCTCCGGGAGCGACTCCGGCGGGAACTCCACGTCCACCACCGGCCCGATGACCTGGACCACTCGACCGTTCGCCCGCCCGTTGCCGTTCTCGTCAGCCATCCGTCACTCTCCCGATGCCTGGCGGAGCGCTTCCGCTCCGCCCACGATCTCCATGAGCTCTGTGGTGATCTCCGTCTGCCGGGCCTGGTTGGCCTCCCGAGTCATCCGCCGGATCAGGTCCTCGGCGTTCTCCGTGGCCGCCTTCATCGCTCGCCGACGGGCGGCGTTCTCGGACGCCGCCGACTCCAGCATGGCCGCGAAGACCAGCGCCGTGACGTACCGCGGGAGCAGCGCATCCAGGAGCTGCGCCGGACCGGGCTCGAAGATGTACTCCGGCCGGGGCTCGCCTCGCGTGGCCTCGTCGCCGGCCACCTCTTCCGGAGCGATGGGGACCAGCCGGCGATCGACCGGCCGAAGGGTGAACGCCGACCGGAAGTCCGTGTACACGGCGTGGATCTGGTCCACCTTGCCCTCCAGGAACGCCTCGATCATGGTCTCGGCGACCCGCTCGGCGTCCTCGTACCCGGGGACCTCGCTGAACCCTTCCCAGGCGTCCTCCATCGCCGCCTGGCGGAACCGGAAGTAGCTCTGCCCCTTCCGGCCCGCCACGAAGAGGACAGGCTCCACCCCGGCGCCCCGCAATCGCCCGAACAATCGCTCGGCGCGTCGGAGCACGTTGGCGTTGTACGCCCCGGCCAGCCCGCGGTCGGACGTCAGGACCACCACGCCGGCACGCTTCGGGTCCGGTCGCTCCTCCAGGAGCGGATGAACCAGGGCCCCGGTCTGCCGGGCCACGTCCTCCAT
>JBOGVH010000077.1:0-6806 GCA_050695235.1 Actinomycetota bacterium | reverse complement strand
GCCGTAGTCGGCGAAAGGCACGATCAGGTCGAAGATGTCCTGGGCCAGCCGCTCCTTGTACCCGTGTGCCACCGCACCGCGCACGAAAGTCTCCCGGTGAGGCATCAGCTCTTCGCGGATCTTCTTCCCCATGGCCTTGCGGAGCAGGTCGGCCTGGCCCATGGAGTAGCCGGCCATGCGCACGGCGATCTCCATGACCTGCTCCTGGTAGACGATCACGCCGTAAGTGCTCTCCAGCACCGGCTCCAGGTCGGGGTGGGGGTATTGAACCGGGCGGCGACCGTGCTTCCGCTCGGCGTACTCCACGTGCATATTCGCGGAGAGGGGGCCCGGACGGTACAGCGCCACCAGGGCCATGAGGTCCTCGAAGCGGTCCGGCGCCAGCTGGCGGATCAGCGAGCGCATCCCGGCCCCCTCCAACTGGAACACCCCGGTGGTCTCGCCGGTGCGGAGCGCTTGATATGTGGGCTCGTCGTCGAGGGGCACATGGTCGATGTCCAGGTCGACACCCCTGTCCCGGAGCATCCGCACGGCGTCCTCGATCACCGACAGGTTCCGGAGGCCCAGGAAGTCCATCTTCAGGAGGCCGAGGTCCTCGACCCCGTGCATGTCGAACTGGGTGACGATGCGCCGGCTGTCGTCGCGTGAGTCCTTCGACAGCTAGAGCGGCAGGTAGTTCACCAGGGGGGCGTCTCCGATCACCACCCCGGCTGCATGGACCGAGTCCTCTCGGCGAAGGCCCTCGAGCGCCCTGGCCGTGTCGACGATCTCCTTGGCCTCGGGCTCCTTGTCGTAGGCTTCCTTGAGCTCCGGCGAGTGCTCGATGGCGACGTCGATCGGGTGCTCGCGGCCCAGGACCGCCGGGGGATACATCTTGCACAGGCGGTCGCCGACCGAAGCCGGGAACCCGAGCACGCGTGCGGCGTCGCGGATCCCCTGCTTCCCCTTGATGGTCTGGAACGTGATGATCTGGGCCACGTGGTCGGAGCCGTACTTCTGGGCCACATACCGGATCACCTCGTCCCGCCGACGCTCGTCGAAGTCCATGTCGATGTCGGGAAGCTGCTTGCGCTCCGGGTTCAGGAACCGCTCGAAGATCAGTCCGTACCGGAGGGGGTCCAGGTCGGTGATACGGAGCGAGTACGAGACGACGGAGCCCGCCGCCGAGCCCCGGCCCGGCCCAACCCGGATCCCGTTCTCTCGGGAGAACCGGATCAGATCCCACACGATCAGGAAGTAGCCGGCGAACCCCATCCGGGCGATGACGTCGAGCTCGTGGTCGATCCGGGCCCGTACATCCGGCCCCAGGTCGCCGTAGCGCATTCTGGCGCCCTCGTCGACCAGCCGCCGGAGGAACGCGTCATGGTCCATGCCCGCCGGCGGCTCGAACCTCGGGAGATGGAGGTCGCCGTACGACAGTTCCAGCTCGCACATCTCGGCGATGCGCAAGGTGTTGTCGCAGGCCTCGGGGAGGTCCCGGAACACCTCCCGCATCTCCTCGGCAGACTTCATGTAGAACTGATCGGAGTCGAAGCGCAGGCGGTTCGTATCGGTCTGCACCTTCTGCTGCTGGATGCACAGCAGGACGTCGTGGGGCTTCGCGTCCTCCCGCACCGTGTAGTGGAGATCGTTCGTGGGCACGAGCGGGATCCCCGTCGTGCGGGACAGCTCCACCAGCTTGGTCAGCACGGTCCGTTGCTCGGCCAGCCCGTGGTCCTGGACCTCGAGGAAGAAGTTCCCCTCCCCGAACAGGTCCCGGTAGGACGCCGCCACCCCCGCGGCCTTCGCGTCCTGGCCGCCGACGAGCAGCCGGGCCACCTCCGAGGCCAGGCATCCCGAGAGACCGATGAGGCCCCCGGACCGTTCCGCCAACAGCTCCTTGTCGATCCGGGGCCGGTGATAGAACCCCTCGAGGTGGGCGTCGGTGACCAGCCGCAGCAGGTTGCGGTAGCCGGCGTCGTCGCGGGCCAGGATGGTGAGGTGCCGGTACTTCTCCTCGCTCTCACCGGGCGTGCGGTCGAACCGCGAGCCCGGCGCGACGTAGGCCTCGACGCCCAGGATGGGCTTGACCCCGGCCGCTCGACCTGCCTCGTAGAACTCGAGGGCTCCGAACATCGACCCGTGATCGGTCACCGCCAGGGCCGGCATCCGGAACTCCCGGGCCCGCTCGAACAGGGCGCCGATCCGCGATGCCCCATCGAGCAGCGAGTACTCGGTATGCGTGTGTAGGTGGACGAAGCTGGACCCGGCCAAAGCCGGGTCAGCTTAGCCCCGTTTCAGACGAACTACAAGTCTGTCATTTTACACACTACTTCCACAAACTTTCCCCCGTTCGGACGGGTCAGGGAGAAGCACAGGCTTGTAATTCTGCGTTTGCATCGCATACACTCGCAAGGCGATGCGCCTCTCGTACTCAAGCATCAGCACCTACGAAACCTGTCCGGCCAAGTTCAAATTCCAATACGAGGACAAGGTGCCGACGGCATCCTCACCGGCACTGTCCTTCGGCGACTCGCTGCATCAGGCGCTCCACCGATTCCACAGCCGGCCGGTTCCCGTGGCCCCTTCGCTCCCCGAGCTCCACGAGATGCTCGACATGGTATGGGTCCGCGACGGCTTCACCACCGAGTCCGAGGAGCATATGTACCTCGAGCACGGGCGTCAGGTGCTCGAGCAGTACCACCGGGAGAACGCCGAGCGCTACCGGATCCCCGCGGCGCTCGAGTTCAGGTTCCGGATCGATGTGGAGGGCGTTCAGATCGCCGGAACCATCGATCGGATGGACCGCATCCCCGGAAGCGGGTACGAGATCATCGACTACAAGACCAGCCGCAGGCTTCCCCCGCAGTCTGCCATCGACCGCGACCTGCAGCTGTCGATGTACCACCTGGCGGCGAAGGAGGTCTGGGGCATCGAGCCGGAGCGGCTGACCCTCTACTACCTGTTGCCGGGGCAGCGGATGACGACCACTCGATCGGCCGCCGACGTCGACGACCTCCGGCGGCGGATCGCCACCGTGGCAGAGCGGATCGACGCCGGCAAATTCGAGCCGCATCAGAACCCCCTGTGCGACTGGTGCGAGTACCAGCGCCTCTGCCCACTGTTCCGGCACCAGTACGAGAAACAGGAGGGCGACCCCGCGCCCCGGATGAGCGAGATCGTCGACGAGTGGATCTCGCTCAAGCGCCAGGGCCGGCAGGTGTACCGGCGCATCGACGAGCTGGCCGCGTTGATCAACGCGTTCTGCGACGAGCACGGTTACGGACGGCTGTTCGGCTCGGACGGGGCGGCGGTGGATCGCAGGCCCCAGCACGTGACCGCTCCCGACGAGGACAAGCTCCGGGCCATCCTGGAACCGCTGGGGCTGTGGGAGCGGGTCCGGTCGGTCGATCCGAAGAAGATCTCCGACCTCATCGAATCGCGATCGCTGCCCCCCGACGTGGAGGACGCCATCCTTGCTTCCCGGGAGGAGGTGCGAACGCAGCACGCGCTGTTCCTGAAAGAACCTGCCCGGGTGGGCAGATGAGCCGGCGGGTCAGCCCTCTCCCCCGACCCGCCGGAGGGCCAGGATGAGGTCTGGTGGCAGCGGATCCTCCACCTCGATCCGCTCCCCGGTGATCGGATGGTCGAACGAGAGCCTCCATGAATGGAGAAAGGGCCGGGTCAGCCCGAGCCGCTTCGCATCGTCCCCTCCTCCCCCGTAGGCCCGGTCGCCCAGGACCGGGTGTCCCACCGCGGACAGGTGGACGCGGATCTGGTGGGTCCGTCCCGTCGTGGGCGCGGCCTCGAGCAGCGTCGCCCGCTCGAACCGGTCGCGGACCTCGAAGCGCGTCTCGGCCTCCCTCCCCGTCAACGCCCGCACCCGGATCCGCGATCCCATCCGCCCCAGCGGCGCGTCCACCGCGAACCGCTCGTGCGCTAGGGCCCCCCGGACGAGCGCCAGGTACCGGCGGTCCACCTCGTGGCGCCGGAGCATTGCCGTCAGCGCCTCATGAGCTTGATCGGTGGAAGCCACGATCAGCAGGCCCGAGGTCCCGGCGTCGAGGCGGTGCACGATGCCGGGACGCAACGGCCCCCCGGCCGAAGAGAGCGGGACACCCATCCCGATGAGGCGGTTGACCAACGTCCCGGCGAGCCGGCCCACCGTGGGGTGCGTGGGCAGCCCGGCCGGCTTGCTCACGATCAGGAGGCAGGGGTCACGATACCGGACCTCGACGGGCGGGCCCTCGGGCGGCACGTCGCCCATCCCGGTCAGGTCCACGGACACCCGCTCGCCGCCCGCAAGCCGATGCGACTTCGGCCGAAGCGCGCCGTCCACTCGGACCCTCCCGCCGCCGATGGCTCGCTGTGCGTCGGCCCGGGTCAACGAGAGGCGGTCGGCGACCACTGCGTCCAGCCGGCCCCCCGTCGCCTCGAATTCCTCGGCCACCTCACGCCTCCCGCTCCCGGCGGATGCCTGCCATGGCCAGGAGGAGGGCGCCGACCACGATGGCCGAGTCGGCCAGGTTGAACACGGGCCAGACATGGAAGTCGATGAAGTCCACCACACGTCCCGACAGCAGGCCGTCGCCCCTCGCCGCGCGATCGGTCAGGTTGCCGAACGCCCCGCCGAGGATCAGCCCCAGGGCCACCGCAGTGGGGCCGTGCCGGAGACGGAAGGAGAAGGCGACGATCGCCGCCGCCACCACGATGGTGGCGGCGGCGAACACCCAGGAAGCGCTCTGCCCCAGGCCGAAAGCTCCGCCGGAGTTCGTCGTGTAGTTGAGCTGGAACACACCGGGGACGACGGTCACCGGCGGACGGCCGGCCAGGGAGCGCTCGGCCCACAGCTTGGTCAAGCGATCGGCCAGGTAGGTCAGGCCGGCGGTGGAATAGAGCCAGGCGGCCAGCCGCCGCGCTCCGCTCACGGCCGTCCCGCTACCTGGAGCGTGCCTGGGCCTGGGCGTCCTTGATGCAGAGGTCCGCGTACGGCAGCGCCTTCAGCCGGGCCTTCTCGATGGGCTTGCCGCACCTGGAGCAGATCCCGTACGTGCCGTCGTCCATCCTGGCCAGGGCCCGGTCGATCTTGCGGAGCAGGTCCCGCACGTTGTTCTCGATCGACAGGTCCCGCTCCCGCTCGAAGGTGAAGGTCCCGGCATCGGCGTTCTCGTCGTCGAAGGAGACCTCGCCCGACATTTCCGACTGCGAGGTGGCGAAGGTCGCCTCCTCGATGGTTGATAGCTGGACCTGCAGTTGCTCCTTCTCTTCCAAAAGCCGTTCGCGCAGGTCGTCGAGTTCCCTCTTGGTGAAGGCGGTCTTCGCAGCCATGGGACAGGGACGGTAGCACTGCCCGTTGCGACCGACAAACACCGACCCGCCGTTGTGCAGCAGGGCATCGCTGCCGCGAGCCGGCCCGTTCGGGCCCGGCGGCACCGCGCCCGTGACCTCGATGGCTCCGCCATGTAGCATGGCCGGCGACAGGCGTTGACGGGAACGCGTAAGAAGGGGAAGCCGAGGCAGGAGCGAGCCGGGGAAGGTGGAAGCCCGGCGCCCGGTCCCTTCCGTCATCCTCCCCGAGCGGCCGCCCGAGAGGTGCCGGCAACGCGGGATGGTACCGCGGGGCTTTCGCCTCGTCCCTGCCACGGGACGGGGCGTTTCGTTTGTCGGGAGGTGTGAGTGGTGCGGTTCGAGCCGGTCGATCCGAAGGTGAGCTTCCCGGAGCTCGAGCGGCGCATCCTGCGGTTCTGGGACGAGGCGGACATCTTCGCCAAGAGCCTGAAAGCCAGGCAGGGCGCCCCCGATTGGGTGTTCTACGAGGGCCCGCCCACGGCGAACGGCAAGCCGGGGATCCACCACACGGAGGCCCGGGCGTTCAAGGACCTCTACCCCCGGTACAGGACGATGACCGGCCATTCCGTGGGGCGAAAGGCGGGGTGGGACTGCCACGGCCTGCCGGTCGAGCTCGAGGTGGAGAAGGAGATCGGCACCCGGACGAAGCGAGACATCGAGGCGTTCGGCATCGCGGAGTTCAACCGACTGTGCCGCGAGTCGGTCACGCGATACGTCGACGACTGGGAGCGATTCACCGAGCGGCTGGGGTTCTGGATCGACACCTCTGACGCCTACTGGACCATGGACACCGAGTACATCGAGAGCGTCTGGTGGTCGCTCAAGCGGCTGCACGGGCAGGGGCTGCTGTTCGAGGCCGACCGGGTCACCGCGTACTGCCCTCGATGCGGCACGCCGCTCTCCGATGCCGAGGTCGCGATGGGCTACGAGCAGGTCGAGGACCCGAGCGTGTACGTGAAGTTCAGGATCGAGGAGGCCACCGACCCGTCCCTGGTCGGGGCGTCGATGCTCGGATGGACGACCACGCCGTGGACGCTGATCTCCAACACCGGGGTCGCGGTCAAGCCCGATGCCGCGTACGTCGAACTCGACGCCGACGGGGACCGGCTGATCCTCGCCGAGGCGGCATTCCGTGCGCTCGCCGGCGATCCCGGCTGGGCCACCGTGGCCGGCGACTGGCGCGTCACCCGGACGATCCTCGGCGAGCGTCTGGTGGGTTCGCTGTACGACCCGCTGTACCCCAATGTCGAGGGCGCGCACCGAGTGGTGGCCGCAGACTTCGTCTCGCTCGAGGAGGGGACGGGCGTGGTCCATCTGGCCCCCGCGTTCGGTCCGGAGGACCTGGAGATCGGGCGCCGCGAAGGATGGCCGACGTTCAAGCCCCTCGACGGCGAGGGGCGGTTCACCGACGGCGCGCCGGCATTCGTCCGAGGGGCATTCTTCAAGGACGCGGACCCGCTGATCATCGAGGACCTCCG
>JBOGVH010000076.1:0-7182 GCA_050695235.1 Actinomycetota bacterium | reverse complement strand
GCCCGAGTACAGGATGACCGCGACCAGGGCCAGTCCCATGCCCACCTCGTAGGAGATCATCTGGGCCGTCGAGCGGATCGAGCCGAGCAGCGGGTAGTTCGAGCCGCTGGACCAGCCCGCCAGGACGATCCCGTAGATCATCAACGAGCCCATCGCCAGGACCCACAGGATCCCCACGTCCGGGTCGGCGATCTGGAAGGGGACGCGGCGGCCGAACAGCGTGACGCCGGTCCCGAACGGGATCACCGCGAAGGCCAGGAAGGCCGGGATCATGGCGATCACCGGGGCCAGGAGGTACACGGGCCGGTCAGCCAGGGTCGGCGTGATCCCCTCCTTGAAGAACAACTTGATCCCGTCGGCCAGGGTGATCAGCACGCCGCGTGGCCCGGCTCGCATCGGTCCCATGCGAGTCTGCATGTCCGCCGCGACCTTGCGTTCCATCCAGATCAGGAGCATCACCGTGATGAGCACGGCGAAGAACACCACGACCACCCGGGCCACCAGGAGGATCCAGTCCAGCCAATCCATCTCAGGCCCCCTGATCGGCGGGCTCAACCGTGGCGGCCGCGGTGAACCGCCCCGAGAGGAGCGTGTTCGCGGCAAGGCCGGGCTGGTTGAACGGGACGAACATCGCGCCCTGGGCGACGTGCTCGCTGACGCGCACCGGCAAGACGGCCTCGCCCGCATCCGTCCGGACGCGGGCGAGCCCACCGTCCACTACCTTGCGCTTCTCGGCGTCGTCCGGATGGACCTCGAGGAACGGTTCCTCCTCCAGCGCGGCCTTGAGCTCCGAGGCTCCCTCGGACAGACGTCCCTCGTCCACCAGGAGCGGGTAGGTGAACAGCGTTAGGTCGTCGGGCCACTGGGGCCGGTCCGTGTCCACCCACGCCGTGGATCGCTCGGCGGGTTCCCGGGGTTCGAGGAGCCCGGCCATCTCCTGGCGGAGGCCGTCGAGCGTCTCGAACCCCAGGTCGCCCCCCATGGCCAGGGCGAGCGTGGCGAAGATCTCCCAGTCCGGGCGGGACAGGCCGGCCGGTGGGCGGATGGGACGGATCCGCTGGGCCCGCCCCTCCCAGTCGGTGAGGTGGCCGTCTTTCTCCATCGAGGCGGCGGCCGGGAGCGCGGCGTCGGCGAACGGCCTCAAGTTCCCGAGGTCGAGGGCCTGGACCACCTTGTACGGGACATTGTCCAGCGCCCGCCGCGCCAGCGCGGCGTCGGGGAAGTCCCGCAGCGGATCGACCCCCACCATGACCAGCACGTCCAACTGCCTGCCGGCGCAGGCCTCCAGGATCTGGCGGGCGTTGCGTCCGGCGCTGGGGTTCGGGAGCGGGCCCCACACCGCCTCGACCTCGGCCCGTTCGGCGTCCACGGCGAGCCGCCGGCCCCCTGGAAGGAGGGCGGGGTGCACGCCGGCCCGGAGCGCGCCGCGGTCCCCCGCCCGCCGGGGCACCATGGCGAAGCGGGCTCCGAACTTCCCGGCCAGTCGAAGGGCCAGGTCGGGCCCCAGGGGATGCTCGGCCAGCCCGGCCCCTGCCAGCACCACCGCCGACGTCCCCGCCTTGCTCAGCGCGGCTCGCACCCGGGCGAGGGGCGAGCCCCGGTCGCTCCCCTCCAGGACCTCCTCCAGGACCGATGCCTCCTGGCCCGGACGGCACGCCACGTGCTCGGCCACGTCCCACAGCCGCGTCCTTCGGGGGTGGATGACGAACACCTTGGCCCCCCGGGCCGCGGCCTTGCGGATCCGTAGGTGCAGGATGGGGACCTCCTGCTCCGCGTCGAGATCCACGAGCAGGATGGCCCGGGCCCATTCGACGTCGTGGTACGTGACGCGCATCGTCCCGGCCGCCTCGGTCTCCTCGGCCATCCCGCCGTGAAAGTGCCGCCGGTGGTCGAGGTCGTTCGTGCCGAACACCGTGCGTGCGAGCTTCGAGAGCGCGTAATAGTCCTCGTCCATCAGCCGGCCGCCGGTGAGGAACGCGACGCGACGTCCCCTCGACCATTCCGCCACCCTGCCGAACACCTCGGCGAACGACGCGGGCTCCAGGCCCCGCTCGCGGATCAGCGGGGTGGTCAGGCGGTCGCCTCCGTCGGCGAACCGGAACGCGAACCGGCCCTTGTCACACGTCCAGGCGTCGTTCACGTCGAGGTTGTCCCGGGCCAGCACCCGCACGATCTCGCCGCGACGCATGTCGAGCCGAACGTTGCAGCCGGCCGAGCAGTGTGAGCACACGGTGTCGACGGTCGAAAGGTCGAACGGACGGGCCACGAACCGATACGGCGTCGCGGTGAGCGCGCCGACCGGGCAGATCTGGATGGTGTTCCCGGAGAAAGGCGAACGGAAGTCCTCGCCCGCGGCGATCGCCACCTGCTCGCCGGCGCCTCGGGCGAACAGCTCGATGAACCGGTCGCCTGAGATCTGATCGCAGAACCGGGTGCACCGCGCGCAGAGCACGCAGCGCTCGCGGTCCAGCGCGACGAGCGGCGACAGCGGGAGCGGCTTGGCGAACACGCGCTTGGGCTCGCGGTACCGGCTCTCGCCCGGACCGAACTCGAGGGCCTGGTCCTGGAGCGGGCACTCGCCGCCCCGGTCGCAGATGGGGCAGTCGAGCGGGTGGTTGAGCAGCAGGAACTCCAGGTTGGCCACCTGGGCCGTGCGGGCCTCCTCCGAGGTGTTCTGGGAGTGGACGGCCATGCCCGGCGCGACCGTGGTGGTGCAGGAGGTGAACAGCTTGCGCTGACCCTCGACCTCCACGTAGCACTGCCGGCACGCCCCGATCGGCTCGAGCAAGGGGTGGTCGCAGAACCTCGGGATCTCGATCCCCAGTTGCTCGGCGGCCCGGATGATGAGCGTGCCCGGAGGGACGGTCACCTCCTTGCCGTCGATCGTCAGCGTGACTGCCTCGGCCGGCTCGGGGGGGCTCACCGCAGGATCTCCGACAGCTGGATGGGGGCAGGTTCGGGCTCGGATGGCTCGGGCGGCGCCTCGCCGACCGGCCGGACCCGTGGGGCGCGGGGCTCGGTGAACGGGCACCGGCCCAGCCGAACGTGCTCCTCGTACTCGTCACGGAAGTACTTGAGCGTCGAGGTGATCGGTGAGACCGCGCCGTCTGCCAGGGCGCAGAACGCCTTGAACAGGATGTTGTCGCCGATCTCGCCGAGGAGCGGAAGGTCCTCCTGCCGCCCGAACCCCTCCTCGACCCTGGCCAGCATGCGGGTGACCCACCACGTGCCCTCCCGGCACGGCGTGCACTTGCCGCACGACTCGTGCGCGTAGAACTGGAGCAACCGCTGGCAGACCCGGACCATGCAGTCCCGCTCGTCGGTCACCATGAGCGCCCCGGTCCCGAGCAACGACCCCGCTTCGGCGATCGACTCGAAGTCCAGCCCCACGTCGACGTGCTCCTCCGTGAGGAACGCGGTGGAGGAGCCCCCGGGCGTCCACGCCTTCAGGCGCTTGCCATCGAGGACGCCGCCGGCCATCTCCTCGATCACCACGCGGGCCGGCGTCCCCATGGGGGCCTCGAAGTTGCCCGGGAGGTTCACCTTCCCGGAGACGGAGAAGATCTTCGTCCCGGGCGACTTCTCGGTGCCGATGCCCGCGAACCACTTCGCCCCGTTCACCAGGATGTGCGGCACGTTGCACAGGGTCTCGACGTTATTGATGGCGGTGGGGCTGGCGTACAGGCCCTCCACCGCCGGGAACGGCGGGCGCAGCCGGGGCTGGCCTCGGTAGCCCTCGAGCGAGGACAGGAGGGCGGTCTCCTCCCCGCAGATGTAGGCCCCGGCTCCCCTGTGCAGTACCACATCGAGCTGATAGCCGCTCTTGAGGATGTCCTTGCCCAGGAATCCCTCGTCGTAGGCCTCGGCGATGGCCCGCTCCAGGACCTGACCCGGGAAGAGGAACTCCCCGCGCGTGTAGATGAATGCGGTGTGGCACTGCACGGCGTAGGCCGCGATGATCACGCCCTCGAGGAACTGGTGGGGATCGCGCTCCACCAGCTCGCGATTGTTGTAGGTCCCGGGCTCGGACTCGTCGAAGTTGGCCACGAGATAGGTCGGCTTTCCGGTGTTCTGGGGTACGAACGACCACTTCACGCCGGTGGGGAAGCCCGCGCCCCCTCGTCCCCGGAGGCCGGACGCCTTCACCTCGTCGATGACCTCCTGTGAGGTCATCTTCAGCGCCTTCCGCAACCCCTTGTATCCCCCGGTCTGGAGGTACCTGGTCATCCAGACCGTCTCCGGCTCGCCCCACCACGCCGTGAGGATCCGGAGTTCCTCCCTCATCGACCCGCCTCCGGCTCCAGGCCGGCCAGGATCCGCGAGGCCTTCGTGAACTCTCCCGGGAAGGCCCCCCGGGACGGCGGCGGCTGCTCACCCCGGCGCAGAGCGTCGATCAGCGCATCGATGCCGTCGGGCGTCGTCCGGTCGTAGTTCGCGAAGTTGATCTGCACGACCGGCGCGGCGTCGCAAGCCCCCAGGCACTCCTCCTCGTGAAGGGAGAACGTCCCGTCCTCGGTCACGTCCTCGGACCCGGGGCCCAACACCTCGCGGGCCCTCGCGTACACCTCCGTCGACCCACGCAGGGCGCACGCGAGGTTCGTGCATACCGAGACGAGGTATCGCCCGGTGGGCCGGATCCGTAGCATGGTGTAGAAGCTCGCCACGGCCTCCACCTCGGCCGTCTTCAGCCCCAGGAGGTCGGCAACCTCCTTCAGGCCCTCGCGGGTCACGCGGCCCTCGGCCGACTGCACCAGGTACAGGAGCGGCATGATGGCCGAGCGCTCCCGGCCGTCCGGATACCTGGCCAGGATCCGCTCGGCATCCGCCCGGAGCTCCGCCGAGAGCACCGGCATCAGCGGTCCACCCCACCCATGACCGGGTCGAGGCTGGCGATGGCGGCGATGACGTCGGCCACCAGGCCGCCCACGACCATCGACGGCACGGCCTGGAGGTTGGCGAACGAGGGGTCCCGGATCCGCACGCGGTACGGCCGGTGCCCGCCGTCGGAGACGACCGAGTAGCCAAGCTCCCCTCGGGGCGATTCCACCGGCACGTGCACCTCGCCCGGGGGAACGGCGACGCCATCGGTGACCATCTTGAAGTGATGGATCAGTGCCTCCATCGACTCTTCCATGATGTGCTTCACGTACGCCTCGGAGTTCCCGATGCCGTCCGGACCGACCTCGAGCTGCGCCGGCCACCGGACCTTGGGGTCCTCCACCATCACCGGGCCGGGATGGTCGAGCCGATCGAGGCACTGCCCGATGATGCGAAGCGACTGCTTCATCTCCTCGATCCGAACCTCGAATCGGGCGAAACAGTCGGCGCCGTCCCGGGTGACCACGTCGAAGTCGTAGGTCTCGTAGCCGGAATAGGGCTCGTCCCGGCGGACGTCGCGAGCCACGCCGGCGGACCGCAGGACGGGGCCGGTGACGCCGAGGGCCAGGGCGTCGGCCGCAGGGAGAACGGCGACGCCTCGATTGCGCTCGATCCAGATGGGATTCTCGGCCAGCAGGTCCTCGTACTCCCCGATCCGTCCGGGCATCAGCTCCAGGAACTCCCGCGTCTTGCGCTCTCCCTCCGGAGGGATGTCCATGACCACGCCCCCGATGCGGAAGTACGCATGGTTCATCCGGAGGCCCGTGGCGATCTCGAAGATGTCGAGGAGCATCTCCCGTTCACGGAAGCCGTACAGCATCACTGAAACGGCTCCGAGCTCCAGCCCGCTCGTGGCCAGCCACACCAGATGGGATGTGATCCGGTTCATCTCGCAGAACATCACCCGGAGGATCTGGGCCCGGGGCGGCGCCTCGATGCCGAGCAGGCGCTCCACCGCCAGGCAATACCCGAGCTCGTTGAAGAACGGCGAGAGGTAATCGGCTCGGGTCACGAAGGTCACACCCTGCTGCCACGTGCGGTACTCGCAGTTCTTCTCGATGCCCGTGTGCAGGTAGCCGACGATGGGGCGACAGGAGACCACCGTCTCACCGTCCAGCTCGAGCAGGAGCCGGAGCACCCCGTGGGTCGAGGGATGCTGAGGCCCCATGTTGACGATCATGGTCTCCTCCCGGAACCCCCCGGGAGGAGCGGGCACTGCCGGATCGACCGACGGCTGCCTCGGTGCGGCAGCGCTCATGTCGTCCTCCGGTCCACCGGCGGGATGAACGCCCCTTTGTACCGCGTGTTCACCCCGCCGAGGTCCTCGGTCTTGCGGAGCGGATGGCCCTCCCACCCGTCGGGCATGAGGATCCGCCGCAGGTCGGGGTGGCCGTCGAACACGATCCCGTAGAAGTCGAAGGTCTCGCGCTCGTGCCAATTCGCCGTGGGATAGATCGCCACGACCGAAGGCGCGTGCGGATCGTCCTCCAGCAGACCGACCTTCAGTCGAAGGCGATGCTTGTGCGCCATGGAATACAGGTCGTAGGCCAGCCAGTAGCGCGGGGTTCGGCCCGGCCAGTCCGTCGCGGTCACGCCCGAAAGCGAATCGAGCGAAAGCATCGGGTCGTCACGGAGGGAGGCGAGCGCATCGTGCAGCTCGGAACGATCGACCACGACCGTGGCCTCTCCTCGCGCCACCACGACGTCCGGGTACCGGGGCCGGACCAGGCCGGCGAGCTCCTCGGCCCTCACCCAGGCCTCACTTGAAGTGGCCTTCCGTCCGCACCTTCTCGTGGAGCCGGAGGATGCCGTACATCAGCATCTCGGGCTTCGGAGGACATCCCGGGACGTAGATGTCGACCGGGACGATCGTGTCGACGCCCTGCACCACGGCGTAGTTGGTGAACATCCCGCCGGCAGAGGCGCACACGCCCATGGAGATCACCCACTTCGGCTCGGGCATCTGGTCGTAGATCGTCCGGAGAACCGGCGCCATCTTCTGCGACACCCGGCCGGCCACGATCATGAGGTCGGCCTGGCGGGGGGATGCCCGGAACAGCTCCATGCCCCACCGCGACAGGTCGTAATCGCCGGCACCCGTGGCGATCAACTCGATGGCACAACAGGCCAGGCCGAACGTCAGCGGCCACATCGATTGCTTGCGGGCCCACCGGACGGCCCTGTCCATGGAGGTCAGCAGGATGCCCCGGCGGACCTCGTCCTCGTCGTCCTCCTGGCCGGCCTGGCCCCGGCCCGTGTGGAGGCCCTCGAGCCGCTCAACCGGCACGGACCACCTCCCGGGCC
>JBOGVH010000075.1:0-15128 GCA_050695235.1 Actinomycetota bacterium | reverse complement strand
GAGTCGGTGTGCGTGGAACGTGCTAGATGCGCGGCGTCCTCGGGCTCTTCGAGCCCCAAGGCCAGGACCAGCAGTCCTCCCGTCGCGCCATCGTGGCGGTGATTGTGCGGGTTCGGCCGGGGGACGTCAACGGGACCGGCGGCAGCTCATGGTGTGCGAGCGCCGTTTCCGATACGTTCACGGACCATGCCGACGGTCCCCATGCCCGCGACGGTTGAACGGTGAGGAGCTCAGCCCGTCGGCCCGGCGTCTGGGTGGCGATCGCGGTGCTGGTGGCGGTGTCGATGGGTTCATCGGGACTCGCAGCGGCGAAGCCGCCGGTGTCGTCCCTGCACTTCGACGCGATCCCCAGGATAGGACCGAACTGGCCGGGCGACCCGTCGGGGGCCATCGGGCACGCGGCCATCGTGACCGCGGTGAACACGTCGATCGCGGTGTACGACCGAGCCGGTGTCGCGCTCCTCGCCCCGACCCCGCTCGAGCCATTGGGAACGTTTCCGCCGGGGACCGACGTGTTCGACCCCAAGGTGGTCTACGACCCCTACGCGCAGGAGTTCGTGCTGGTCTTCCTGGCCATCCACGACGCCCTCGAGCGGTCCTGGATCGTGCTCTCGGCCATGCCCGGCGCGACCGCGTCGGACCCGGCAACCTGGTGCGTCCACCAGATCGGCGCGGATCAGGTGAACCGACGAGACGGGAAACAGTGGGCCGATTACCCGGGGCTCGGCTTCGCCCGAGAACGGGTGACCGTCACGAGCAACCAGTTCGACTTCGCCGGACCGCAGGGCTTCGCCTACGCGCAGGTGCTGTCGTTCGACAAGACCGGTCTGTACGACTGCACGAAGCGCCTGGAGTTCCGGGCCTTCGGCGGCGCGGACACGAGCAACCCCGATGGCACCCGGGCCTTCACCGTGCAGCCGGCCACGAGTGCGGGGACGGCGCCGGCGGACCAATACCTGATGTCCTACAGGCGAGCGCGTCGCGGCGGATCGGCCTTGGTGCTATGGCGGCTCCGACAGACCGCGGGCGGCCTCAGGTTGACGCGGGTGGCGATCCCGGTGGGCAAGGTCACCGTCTCCCCATACGGAACGCAGGCGGGGGGCGGGCTCAACAACTCGAACACGTGGTGGGATCCCGGAGACCTTCGCCTGGTGAACGCGTTCTACGATCCGGACCTTCGGCGAGTCTACGCCGCCCACGTCATCTTCAGGGATTTGAGGCCCGATAGCGTCACCGGGGGGTACGAGGAGGCCGCGATCCGGTGGTACGAGGTCGCGCCCGGCTCCTCGCTGAAGACGTCGGCGGTCACGCGACGGGGCCTCGTGGGAACGGCGGAGACCGACGCGGGATGGCCGGTCGTTGCCACCGACGGGGTGGGCACCCTGTTCGTCACCTACAGCAGGGCCAGTGTGGTCACCGGAGAATACCTCTCCGCGTACGTGGCGCAGATCCCGGTCGGATCCACCATCGCCGAGATCGCGCTGCTCGCCCCGGGCGATGCCCGGATGGAGGCCGTCCGTGGTCCGGAGCGGTGGGGCGATTTCAACGCGATCAGTCGCGACCCCCTCGACCCCGCCGTGATGGCCGTGGTGAACCAGTACGCGAAGTCGGACGGTTCCGGCCCCACCGAGGACTGGCAGGAGACGGTGGATCTGGTCGGCGCCTGAGTGTCCCCGTGCGGGTACGGGGAGGCCAGTATCCTGGGTCGTTCATGAGGATGTCCAGGCTCTTCGCTCGCACGCTCCGAGAGGATCCGAGCGAGGCCGAGGCGCCCTCACACCGGCTGCTCCTCCGTGCCGCGTACATCCGCCAGCTGATGGCGGGGGTGTACTCGATGCTGCCGCTCGGCCTGCGGACGATGCGCAAGATCGAGCGCATCGTCCGCGAGGAGATGGAGGGCTCCGGGGCGCAGGAGATCCGCATGCCGATCGTCATCCCGGCCGAGCCCTGGAAGATCACGGGCCGGTGGCAGGCCTACGGCGATCTGCTGTTCAAACCCGCGGACCGACACGGCCGGGAGCTCCTGCTCGGCCCGACCCACGAGGAGGTCGTGACACCCCTCGTCGCCGGGGAGCTTCCTTCCTATCGCGACCTGCCGGTGAACCTGTATCAGATCGAGTGGAAGTACCGGGACGAATTCCGCCCCCGGTTCGGCCTCCTGCGGGTCCGGGAGTTCCTGATGAAGGACGCCTACACGTTCGACCGGGACGATGAAGGGTTGCAAGCCTCCTACGACACGATGCTCCAGGCGTATCGGCGCGTGTTCGACCGGTGTGGGCTCGCGTACGTGATCGTCGAGGCGGACCCGGGCACGATCGGCGGTGGCGTGAACCACGAGTTCATGGCCCACGCCGATGTGGGGGAGGACCTGTACGTCGCGTGCCCGAACGGCGATTACCTGGCCGACCTGGAGGCGGCCATGCCCCGCCCGCCCGAGCCCGTCGACACCACCGAGCTCCAGCCGCTCACCGAGTTCTCGACGCCGTCGGCGGCGACCATCGATGCCGTGTCGACGCTGCTTGGCCGGCCGGCCTCCGAGATGCTGAAGTGCATCCTGTTCGACGTTGGCGGTCAGGCAGTGGCGGTGCTCGTCCCCGGCGACCGGGAGGTGAACGAGACCAAGGTGGCCCGGCCGTTCTTCCCCGCCCCGGTCCGCCGGTTCGAGGACGCCGACTTCGTATCCCACGGGCTGGTCAAGGGCTACGTCGGGCCACAGGGCCTGCCCGATGACATCATGATCCTGGCCGACCACTCGGTCCGCGGGGGCAAAGACTGGGTGACCGGGGCGAACAGATCCGAGCACCACGTGACCGGGGCCAATGTCGGACGTGACTTCCGGGTCGATGAGTACGCGGATCTGGTGCAGATCCGGGATGGCGATCCGTGCCCGGCCTGCGGCGGGCCGCTCCGGATCGAGCGGTCGATCGTGGTGGGGCACATCTACCAACTCGGCACGACCTACAGCGAGCCACTCAAGGCGACGTACGTCGACGAGGACGGCACGGAGCGGCCGTACGTGATGGGATGCTACGGCCTGGGCATCACCCGGACCATCGCGGCGGCCGTGGAGCAGAACCACGACGAGCACGGCATCCGGTGGCCCAAGGCCCTTGCACCATTCGGGGTCGTGGTGATCGTGGCCAACCGCGACGACGAGCAGGTGACGACGGAGGGGGAGCGGATCTACCTGGAGCTGGCCGGGCTCGGCGTGGAGGTGCTGTTCGACGACCGCGATGAGTCGGCGGGGGTGAAGTTCGCCGACGCCGACCTCATGGGCCTCCCCGTGCAGCTCGTGGTGGGGCGCCGCGGCCTGGACGTAGGGACGGTCGACCTCAAGCTCCGCGCCACGGGGGAGCGATCCACGGCACCGCTTCATCGGGCGGCATCGGCCGCCGCAGAGCTGTTGGCCGCGGCACCGTAGCCCCGGTACGCTCGCGAGATGGCCGTCGACGCGCCGGGCCCGCTCAGGGACTTCGTGAAACTCCGTCCGGAGGTCGAGGCCGTGCTGCAGCACGTGGGCCTGCGCACCTGGGATCTGCTGCTGATCGACCTCGAGGGGAACTGGGTTCGCGACGAGTTCCCCTCCGAGGCCCGGGCCGAGGCGGCCTGCCGAGCCCTCGGCATCCGGATGCACCGGGGGTGGGACGATCCCCGGATGGCGAGGAGGATGGGCGGGCGGGACCACTGGAACCGACCCGGCGGCCAGCGCCGAGCCCTCTGAGAGCGCCGCCTCGGACCCTTCGGAACAACCGGTTCGGTATACTTCACCTGCAATGGAGCGGTTTCACCCGGAAGTGGGCGCGCGCCCACTTTCTTTTTCGAGGGGCGCGATGGACGTGGAGGCGCTGGTCCGGCCGGTGCTCGAGTCGGCGGGGCTGGAGCTGTGGGAGGCCACTTTCCGCAAGGAGGGAGGCCGGATGGTGCTGCGGGTCGTGGTCGACCGGGAGGGAGGCGTCGACCTCGACACCATCTCGGAGGCTTCCGAGCGGCTGTCGAGACGCCTGGACCTGGAAGGCTTCGGGCGAGGCCGCTACGAGCTCGAGGTGAGCTCGCCGGGCCTGGAGCGACCGCTCCGTCACCCGCGACACTTCGAGCGAAGCGTGGGAACGAGGGTGAAGGTGAAGACGGTGGAGCCCATCGACGGCGTGAAGGTGTACGAGGGCGCGCTGGTTTCGGCCGACGCGGAGGCGATCGTGCTCGCCACCGACGGCGGAGAGTTGCGCGTCCCCTACGAGAACGTCGCCTCGGCGCGGACCGTGTTCGAGTGGGGTGCCGACAGGAGCAGACGATGAATCCAGACATGATCGCGGCGCTCCGGGAGCTGGAGCGGGAGAAGGGGATCGCGTTCCAGACGATCCTGGCAGGCCTCGAGGAGGCCATGGCCTCGGCCTACAAGTCGTGGTGGAAGCAGCAGCATCCCGACCTGGAGGACGACAGCTTCGGCGTGCGCGCGTCGATCGACCCCGAGTCCGGGGACCTGCGGGTGTGGATCCAGGAGCTGGCCGAGACCGAGGAGGGCGAGCCCGAGGTGGTCTCGGAGAAGGAGGTCGAGGTCACCGACGAGTTCAAGGGCCGGATCGGCGCGCAGACCGCGAAGCAGGTCATCTTCCAGAAGCTCCGAGACGCCGAGCGGGAGATGACCTACGAGGAGTTCGCCGGACGCGAGGGCGACGTGGTGACCGGCATCGTCCAGGCCCAGGAGCGGGACCGGCGGAGCATCCTGCTCGACCTGGGCAAGGTCGAGGCCCTGCTGCCCCACACCGAGCAGATCCCTTCCGAGCAGATCCGCCACGGCGAGCGAGTGAAGGCGTACATCACGGAGGTCCGGCGGGGGACGAAGGGTCCGCAGGTCGTCGTGTCGAGGAGCCATCCCGGCCTGCTGCGCAAGCTGTTCGAGATGGAAGTCCCCGAGGTCGAGGAGGGCATCGTCGAGATCAAGGAGGTCGCACGGGAGCCGGGACACCGCTCGAAGATCGCCGTGGCGTCGCGAGAGCCCGCGGTCGATCCGGTCGGCGCCTGCGTCGGCCCCAAGGGTTCACGCGTGCGCATGGTGGTGAACGAGCTTCGGGGGGAGAAGATCGATGTCGTGCCGTGGAGCGCCGACCCGGCGCAGTTCGTGGCGAACGCGCTGCAGCCGGCGAAGGTGAAGGAGGTCATCACCGACCCGACCACCCAGACCGCCATGGTCGTCGTTCCCGACTATCAGCTGTCCCTTGCCATCGGCAAGGAGGGCCAGAACGCACGCCTGGCGGCTCGCCTCACCGGCTGGCGGATCGACATCAAGAGCGAGACGCAGCATGCGGAGGAGCTGCGCGCACCTCGGGCGGCGGTCCCAGCGGTCGAAGAGGTTCCGCCGAAACCTCGCGTGGTCGTGGAGCCCGAGCCCGCGCCCGCGGCCGACGACGAGAAGAAGGCCGGGGCCGAGGCCGACGACGAGCTGGCCTCGGTTGAACCCGCGCCCGTCGTGGTCGAGGAGAGCGTCGAGGGCTGAGGCGTGGCTCCCCACACGGAGCCGGAACGCACCTGCGTCGGCTGCCGGCAGGCTGCCAGAAAACTCGACCTCATCAGGATCGTGCGAACGCCGAGGGGCGAGGTCCGGGTGGACGCAGACGGCAGGGCGCCGGGACGAGGCGCGTACGTGCACGCCGATCGGGCGTGCGCGACGGCGGCGATCGCGCGCGGGACGCTGGCCAGGTCCCTTCGGGTGGGCCTGCGAGCGGACGAAGCAGCTAGGCTAGGCAACGAGATCGAACGGGAGATCGAACGGGACGTGCGGCGATGAGGGTTCACGAGCTGGCGAAGGAACTGGGGGTGACGAGCAAGGACTTGCTCGCCGCCCTGGACACCATGGGGTTCGAGGGCCGCACCGCGTCCTCCTCGGTCCCCGACGAGGCCGTCCCCCGCCTTCGGGCCTCGGGCGGCAAGGCCGTTCCCGGCGCCAAGCCGAAAGCGGCCCGGGAGGAACCGGTGGCCAAGGCCCGGGCCAGGCCGAGGGCCAAGCCACAGCCCGAACCAGCACCAAAGTCGGAGCCCGAACCGGAAACCACCGCGGCTCGAGGCGACGGGGCGACAACGGCGGGGGTCGCCGTTCCCCCCGTTGGCCCCACCCCTCAGGCGAAGCCCGCGCCGGCGGCGGTGCCGGCCAAGCCGGCGCTGCCGTCCCTCAAGGTGGTCCGAGGTTCCACCGCACAGGACCTCGCCGAGAAGGTGGGCCGGACCCCTGCCGACATCGTGAAGATCCTCCTGTCGCTGGGAGAGATGGTCACCGCAACGCAGTCGCTCTCGGACGAGGCCGTCTCGCTCGTTGCCACGGAGCTCGGATACGAGGCCGAGGTCGTCGGCTTCGAGGAAGAGCTCGACGAGGAGGAACAGGTCGACGAGAGCCGCCTGCGAACCCGACCGCCCATGGTCACCGTCATGGGACACGTCGACCACGGCAAGACGCTCCTGCTCGACGCCATCCGAAAGACCGATGTCGTCTCGCATGAGTTCGGAGGGATCACCCAGCACATCGGGGCCTACCAGGTGCACGTGAATGGGCGGGAGATCACGTTCATCGACACGCCGGGCCACGAGGCCTTCACGGCGATGCGGGCTCGAGGGGCGCAGGTCACGGACATCGCGGGGCTCGTGGTGGCCGCGGACGACGGGGTCAAGCCGCAGACGGTCGAGGCCCTGGACCACGCGCGGGCCGCGGGGGTGCCGATCATGGTCGCGGTGAACAAGGTGGACAAGCCCGAGGCCGACCCCCAGCGGGTCCGCCAGCAGATGGTGGAGCTCGGCGTGGTCCCCGCCGAATGGGGTGGGACGGTCGAGTTCGTCGACGTGTCGGCGAAGGCCCGGACCAACCTGGACGGCCTGCTCGAGACGATCCTCCTGGTCGCCGACCTCGAGGAGCTGAAGGCCGATCCCGAGGGCCGTGCTCGCGGCGCCGTCATCGACGCCAACCTGGACAAGGGCCGGGGAGCGGTCGCGTCGGTGCTGGTGCAGAAGGGTTCGCTCGACGTGGGGGACGCCCTCGTCGCCGGGAGCGCCTGGGCCAAGGTCCGGGCCATGCTGGACGAGAATGGGCGGCCCGTGAAGCAGGCTGGTCCCAGCAAGCCCGTGCAGATCCTCGGGTGGTCGGCGGTGCCGAATGCGGGCGACGACTTCCGCGAGGTCCAGGACGAGCGCGAGGCACGGCATCTGGCCCAGGAGCGCGAGGCCAAGTTCCGGGCGGCCGAGCTCGTCACCAGCAGGCCTCCCACGCTCCAAGAGCTGATGGCCCAGGCTCGCCAGGCCGAGGTCCCCGATCTGAACCTCGTGGTGAAGGCCGACGTCCAGGGCTCGCTCGGAGCCGTCATGGACGCGTTCCTGAAGCTGCCGCAGGAGGAGGTCCGGGTGAACATCATCCACGGGGCAACGGGGGCGATCACGGAGAGCGACATCGCGCTGGCCCTCGCGTCGAACGCCTTCGTGGTGGGATTCAACGTTCGCCCCGATGTCAACGCCCGCGAGCTCGCGGACCGCGAGGGCGTCGACGTCCGCCTGTACCGGGTCATCTACGAGGCCATCGACGACATCCGAAGTGCCCTCTCGGGCATGCTGAAGCCCGAGGAGAGGGAGATCGAGCTCGGTCGGGCGGAGGTCCGGGCCCTGTTCCGGGTTCCCCGGGTCGGGGTGGTGGCCGGCTCGTACGTGGTGTCGGGCAACATCACGCGCAATTCGCGGGCCCGCGTGGTGCGCGACGGCGTGGTGGTGTACGAGGGCCGGATCGGCTCGCTCCGACGGTTCAAGGACGATGTCCGAGAAGTGGCTGAGGGCTTCGAGTGCGGGATCTCGATCGAGAACTTCCAGGACGTCCACGAGGGCGACATCATCGAGTCGTTCGAGGTCCGGGAGGTCGCCCGGCAGCTGTAGGCGTCGCCCGGAGGACCAGATGCTCGTTGCGCTCGAACGGTTCGACCTGCGGATCCCCGGATGCGGGTCGCTCAAGGAAAAACGCCACGTCGTGAAGACGCTCACCGGAGGCATCCGGTCGAAGTTCAACGTCGCGGTGGCGGAAGTGGACCACCACGACCTGTGGCAGCGGACGACCATCGCCGTCTCGGCCGTCTCCGCCGACGCCTATCACGCGAAGCGCGTCATGCACGAGGTCGAGAAGTTCGTCGAGCGATGGGCCGAGGTCGAGGTCATCGACTCGGACCTCACCCTGCACGCACCCGATGACTGAGGGGACCCGCCCCGGAAGGGTGTCGGAGGAGTTCCGGGAGATCCTGGCGGAGGAGATCCCGAAGCTGAAAGACCCCAGGATCGGGTTCGTCACCGTGACGCATGTACGGGTGACGCCCGATCTCCGGCTGGCGCGGGTCTTCTACACGGCCATGGGGGACGAGAAGGAGCGCAGGGCTACGGCCGCTGGACTCCGCTCGGCTCGAGCCCATCTGCGTCAGGTGATCGGGGGCCAGGTCCGGCTCAAGACCCTTCCGGACCTCCAGTTCGAGGAGGATCGGTCGATCGAGGCCGCTGATCGGATCGACCGGCTGATCCGCGGGCTGCACGAGGAGGAGCGGTGAGCGACCAGATGGCCCGTGCGGCCGAGATCCTGTCGAGCGCCAAGGAGGTCGCGCTAGCCTGCCACGTGAACCCCGATACCGACGCCCTCGGCTCGATGCTCGGACTGTCGATCGTCCTGCGCTCGCGCGGGGCCCACACCGCGTGCTCCTTCGCCAACCAGCCGTTCGAGGTTCCGCGGTGGGCCGACGTCCTGGCGGGCACCGAGGCGCTGATCCCGCCGGCAACGTTCCCCAAGGAGCCCGAGGTCATGGTGACCTGCGATGCCGCATCCGTGGATCGGCTGGGCTCGCTCGGTGCGAACGCGGCACGGGCCCGCGAGCTGATCTGGATCGATCACCACGTGAGCAACGAGGGGCTGGGCACGATCCCGTTGATCGACCCGTCGGCCTCCTCCACGTGCGAGATGGTGTTCCGGCTGGTCCGAGCCTTGGGCGTGGACCTGCCGGACGAGGCCGCCATGTGCCTGTACGCCGGGCTGGTCACCGACACGGGGAGGTTCCAGTACGCCGCGGTCCGGCCGGAGACCCTGTGGCTCGCGGCGGAGCTCCGCGAGCACCCGTTCGATCACACGCGAGTGGCCCAAGCGCTGTACGAGGACAACGCGACGGAGTACCTGAAGCTTCTCGGGGTCGCGCTCCGTCGCATGACGCTGGCCGAGGGAGCCGACCTGGCATGGACGTACCTGACGCAGGCCGATCTGGCCGAAGCCGACGTGCACCCCAGTGAGACCGACGACCTCATCGACGTGGTGCGGACGGCGCGGGAGACCGACGTGGCCGCGGTGATGAAGCAACAGCGCGACGGCAGGTTCCGGGTCAGCCTTCGGTCTCGAGGGGCCCACGACGTATCGAAGGTGGCGTCGATCTTCGGCGGGGGCGGCCACCGGCTGGCGTCGGGATACACCTCGAACCACGGCCTGGCGGGGACGGTGGAGCGACTGGAGGCCGCGCTGCGCGGCGAGTCCGTGGAGCCGTGAGCCCCCTCGAGGGGCTCCTGCTCGTGGACAAGCCGAAGGGGGTCACCTCACACGACGTGGTCGACGCGGCTCGCCGGGCTCTCGGCATCCGGAAGATCGGGCACGCCGGAACGCTCGACCCCATGGCAACCGGGCTCCTGATCCTCGGCGTCGGCCGGGCTACCCGGCTGCTCCGGTTCCTGGCGGACCTCCCGAAGACCTACGAGGGGACCGGGCTGCTGGGGGTGGAGACCGACACGCTCGACGCCGAGGGCGAGGTGGTCCGAACCGCCGGCGTCCACGTCGAGCGGATGGCGCTCGAACGAGCCATGGCGGCGCGGGTCGGCGCGTCGATGCAGCCGCCTCCAGCGTATTCGGCGGTCAAGGTGGGCGGACGCAAGCTGTACGAGGCGGCCAGGGCCGGCGAACCGGTGGTGGCGACGCCGCGTCCCGTTCGGGTCCACGCGTTCGACCTGCTGGCGTTCGACCCTCCGCGGTTCGACTTCCGCGTCACCGCCTCGGGGGGGACGTACGTTCGGGTCCTCCTGGCCGACGTTGGGGCCGATGTCGGCAGCGGTGCTCACCTGATCCGATTGGTCAGGACCGCCATCGGGCCGTTCCAGGTGGGGGATGCCGTCGCCATGGGCGAAGCCGGCGACCCGCTTCCCATCGAGGCGGCCGTGGCGCACCTTCCTCGCATCGACCTGGAGGTCCAGGAAGCCACCGCGGCGACCCACGGACGGATCCTCGCTCCGGCTGGGATCGAGGGACCGTATGCCGTGTTCGGTTCGGAGCGTGGGCTCATCGGCGTGTATCGCGACGACGGAGCCATGGCCCGCCCGCAGGTCATCCTGGCGTAGGCTTCGGCCTCATGGCCGAACGGGACCCCCGAGCCGCGCGCAAGAAGCTCATCTGGCGGGTCGTGCAGATCTTGATCTCCCTCGTGCTGGTCGTGGCCATCTTCGCCTACGCCATCCCGAAGATCGCCGACTACCGGTCGGTCTGGCAGGCCTTCACCAACATGACCTGGCTCGAGCTCACGTCGCTGGTCGTGGCAACGGCGTTCAACCTGCTCACCTATTGGTGGCAGAACATGACGTCGATCCCTGGGCTCGGGGTGTGGCAGGCAGCCGTGAACAACCAGACCACGACCTCGATCGCCAACACGATCCCGGGTGGCGGCTACATCGCGGTTGGGGTGGGGTACACGATGTACCGGTCGTGGGGGTTCTCGACCTCGACCATCGCACTCTCGGCGCTGGTCACCGGGATCTGGAACGTGTTCTTGAAGCTCGGGCTGCCGGTGATCGCGCTCGCCATCCTCGCCGTCCAGGGCCAGGCGAGCGGCGGACTCGTCCTGGCCTCGCTGGTCGGCGTGGCCGTTCTGGCCGCGGGGATCGTGCTGTTCGCGCTGGTGCTGTGGAAGAAGGACCTCGCCCGGCGCATCGGCGACGCGCTGGGACGGGCCGTGTCGTTCCTCCTGTGGCTGATCCGCAGGCCGGCCGTGGAGCAGTGGGGAGAGGCGGCGGTCCGGTTCCGCCGGCAGACCATCGACCTTGTGTTCAAACGCGGGATCGCGCTCACGGTCACCACCATCGTGAGCCACCTGGCGCTGTTCCTGGTCCTGCTCCTGGCGGTCCGCCACGTCGGCGTCTCCGAGAGCGAGATCAGCACGGCCCAGGTCCTCGGCGTCTTCGCTTTCGGACGACTGGTGACGGCGCTCCCTCTCACGCCCGGCGGTCTCGGCCTGGTCGAGCTGAGCTACATCGGCGGCCTGATCCTGACGGGCCGGACGCACGCCAACGTGCCGACGGAGGTCTTCAACGCGCAGGTGGCTGCGGCCGTCCTCGTGTTCCGCACGCTCACCTATGGGATCCAGATCCCGTTGGGAGCCTTCACCTACCTGATCTGGCGGCTCAACAAGAGCTGGCGCAAGCCCGTTGAGGCGGAACCCGAGCGACACGCAGCCACACCGGTGGCACCGTCGTCTGGCGGCGTGTCCGCCCAACCCTAGGGCGGTCTGTCCGCCCAACCCTCGGGCGGCGCGCCGGCGTGGACCGGGGAGCCACGCATCCGCATGCCAACGTCGCGGATCTCGGTGGCCAGGGCCGCCGAGCCGAGCGCCACGCCGGCCCCCAGCACCACGCCGGCCACGACGTCGGACAGCCAGTGCGCGTTCAGGTGCACACGCGAGACGGCCATCACGAACGCGAACAGCACGGCGATGGCCTCCCACTTCCGCCGGCGTGGTCCCGAGGGCATGAGCACGAGCACCAGCGCGACCGCGGTGGCGGCGGCGGCCACCGCATGGCCGGAAGGGAAGGAGTAGCCGTCGACGGCCACGAGCGGATCGGGTGGACGGTCCCGGTGGAAATAGGCCTTGGCCGCCGTCAGGAGCACCTCGGCCGCGACCCAGGTGAGGAGCCACGCCCCGAGAGCCCGCCATCGCCGGCGGAACGCCAGCCACAGCGAGACCACGGCTCGTATGGGGATCGTGACGTATCCACCGCCGATCACGTTCAGGGCTCGGGCCACCCCGGACAGGACCACGTTTCGGATGTCGTCCATCGCCCGGTAGGTGGACTCGTCCAGGCGGGCGATGGGGACGAACGTCGTCGCCGGCGCGGCTCGGGGAGGATGGCGCCCGACGCCGATGAACAGCAGGACCAGGAAGAGCAGCAGGCAGAGCGAGTACAGGAAGGTCCGTCGATGGTTGCTCAGCACGTGGCCTGCCTATCCGGGGCAGGGCGGAGCCTCCGCTCCACATAGGCTGAGCCCGGTCTCTTCCTTGGCCTGTTCCACCAGCACGGAGCGGGAGACGAACGACAGGGCCTGCTGAGCCTCGAGCGCGAGCGTGGCCGACGCGCCGGCCGTGAACCGGAACCGATTGGTCACGCACCCGCCAGGGAACAGGAGATACCGGTTGGCCTGAAAGGTCGGCGGAAGGCTGATGGGTTCCTCGTAGACGCGAACGCCGGAGACGACCCCTGCCCCCGCCGTCACCTCGATCGCGTCCGACACGTCGCAGGACTCGGTCAGCCCCACCTCGAGCGCGCGGAAGCCGGCACGGTCGGAGTCCAGCCAGAACTGGGCCGAGCCGCTTCTGATGCGCGAGCCGTCGTAGGACCAGCCGGCCGGGAACTCCGCGATGCAGGGAACGAGGGTGGCCGACGGCACGGCCTGTGCCATCAGGATCAGCGCGTTCGTGTTCTCGGCACCACACGTGAGCGGCTGCGGGTACACGCCCCCGCACGCCGGAACGAGCATGGCGGTGGCGCCAAGGGAGACGACGGCGGCTCCGAGCCGTCCCCGCCGCCTCACGCGAACACCGTCCAGTTGTTGAAGACCACGAGGAGGGCCACGAGCGCCAGGAGGAGCACGCCGGCCGTCCTGACCACGCGCCGCACGCTCCACCGTTGGATGGAGACAGGTTTGCGTCCCGGGGCCAGGGCCCGGAACTCGCCCACGAGGTCCCGGCCATCCTGTTTGAGCATGCTGCGCAGTTGCGTGGGGCTGGCCACACCTCGGGCGGCGGCGAAGGCCTCGGCGATGTCGTCCTCCGTGAAGCTCTCGAGCGCGTGCTCGTAGACCCGCTTGGCGTCGCTCTTCACCGCAAGGACCAGCATCATGTTCGCCAGGTCGACGGCCTGTCGCCACGGGGACGGCCGGACCTGAACGAAGAACACGTCGATCACCAGGACCTTGCCGTCGCGCACCATGAGGTTCGCCGGCTTGATGTCCCTGTGGGCGAGCCCCTCATCCCACATCTTCCGGACGATCTGGAGCCCCTCGTCGATGCCCGCGTCGTCGATCTCGGCGTCACCGATCTCGACCGCGCCGTCGAAGAACTCCATCACGATCATGTACTCGCGCTCCGGCGTGATCTCCACGACGCCGTAGGGCCTGGGAGTGGGGAGTCCCTCGTCGTACAGGAGGCGAAGCGTGTAGTCCTCGTACTCGACGAAGCGTCGGACGGACTGGAAGGGCGTCTCGTCCTCCAGCGCCCCGTACAGGATGGAGCGACCGAGCTTGTACCAGCGGTCCGCCCGGACGTGGCTCTTCGCGTAGAGCTTGGCGAACAGGTACTGCTCGGGTTCGTCCTCAGTGGCCGCGACCCGCAGGCGAAGCGGGGTGGATCCGCCCGACCCTTCGAGGCCGACCGGCTTGATCTGAAGGATCTCGTAGCCCAGCTGGTCCTGAACGGCCCGGCGGATGGCCTCGCCACGCCGCCCGCCGACGTCCAGGTGTGCGGCCTTGCCCCCGCGGTAGGTCACCGGGAACACATCGTTCGGCGTGTACCACCGGAAGGCCACGAGAGCGATGGCGATGCCCATGATGGCGCCGAACGCTGCGTCGGTGGGATGGTCGACCGCCAGGTACAGGCGGGCGAACACGAGCGAGAGGATCAGGCCGCCGACGATCCATTTCGCCATCTCCCTGGGACGACCGGGGACGACGAGCGCGTAGATGATGCCGACGAGCGAGACGGCCAGTCCCACCAACGGCCGGGAGGGCATGGAGTACCCCTCCCAGGCCGCAATGATCGTGATGCCGAGCGGCCGGCTCCGTCCGAGGAGGATCGAGATCTGGTACGCGACGATCTCTGCCGCCAGGATGCTCCCCAGGAACACGACCAGGTGCCGCCAACGCCGGAACCCGACGAGCGCGGCGATCGTGCCCCATCGGAGCACGCGGATCGTCCACCTCGACGCCAGCAGGTTGACGAACAGCACGACGTCCGTGAGCGATTCGGTCCGCAGGTTCGCGATCCACCGCAGTCGCTTGGTGTCGAACCGGTCGAAGATCCCGGCGAGCGGCTGGAAGAACGCCACGCCGATCAGGAGGCTGAGGAAGTACACCACCATGACGATCCAGAACTTCCCGCTCCGACCGAGCACGTGGGGGAGCGGGGGCGCCTCCCCGGATGGTCGCCGGTGCCGCCGGCCGCTTCGACGGGGCCCACGGCTCCGCTGCTCCCTTGCCCCGCCAAAGGTCTTGTCGGTGACGTCCAATGATCGCCCGCTCGTCGAAAGCCCGACTCTACTCCAGCCCGTCCGTGATCCCGCGCTCGGCGAGCCACCCGGCGGCCACCGCGGCGGGTGCTTCCCCCGCGGCGACGTCGCGGTTCATGCCTTGCAGGTCCTCGGTGGTCAGTCCGGCGGAGACGGCGTTCGTGACCTCCACCAGCCTGTGCCCGAACCTGGCCAGGACGTCGGTCCTGATGATCGGCGTGACGTTCTCCGCCGGCTGGAGGTGGCGGTCGTCCTCCAGCAGGACGAAGCCGTGGGCGTCGATCTGTCCGTCGCTCGTGAACAGCAGGGCCGCCTGCACCTGCCCGGCCTGGAGGGCCGCCACGGTGAGCACGCCTCCCTCGTCGAGCGGCGCAAACGACTGGAACCGCAGGCCGTACAGGGACTCGAGCCCTTCCAGGCACAGTAGCCGCTCGCGGCACTCGGGCGGCCCTCCGAAGGCCATCTGCGGCGCGACCGGCCCGAGGTCGCTGATGGTGTGCAGGCCGAACCTGGTCGCGGTCTCCCCCGTGACCACGATCCCGTTCTGGTCTTGGGCCGGCGACGCGGCGAGAACGGTGAGGCCGCGCGACGCCATCGCGCGCGCC
>JBOGVH010000074.1:0-5190 GCA_050695235.1 Actinomycetota bacterium | reverse complement strand
GCTCACCCTGCCCGCCCGTTCAACGGCTATACGATTCCCGCATGGTACGCGTGGTCTTCGCGGAGGATAACTACCTGGTTCGCGAGGGGACGGCGGCGCTGCTCTCGGCCTCCGGCGAGGTCGACCTCGTTTCGGTGGCCTCCACGTACGACGAGCTGATGTCGGCCGTCGACCGAGACCTCCCCGAGGCCGTCCTGACGGACATCCGCATGCCGCCGACGAGCACCACGGAAGGGATCGACGCGGCGCGAAAGATCCGAGCCGACCATTCCGAGATCGGGGTCGTCGTGCTCTCGCAGTACGCGGACGAGGAGTATGCCTACGAATTGCTGAAGGACGGCGCCGCGGGCCTGGGCTACCTGTTGAAGGAGCGGGTCGCCGACCTCGACGAGCTCGTGCGAGCCCTGAACGAGGTCGCACGGGGCGGCTCGGTGCTCGACCCCAAGGTGGTCGAGGCCCTCGTGGCAAGGAAGGACCGGGTGGCTCACTCGCCCCTGGCCCAGCTCACCGAACGCGAGCGCGAGGTCCTGAGGGAGATGGCCCAGGGAAAGAACAACGCTGCCATCGCCAAGTCCCTGTTCCTGACGGAACGAGCTATCGAGAAGCACATCAACTCCCTGTTCCACAAGCTCGGCCTCACCCAGGAGACCGAGGTCCACCGTCGGGTCATGGCGGTCCTGGCATTCCTCCGCGACACGGAACATCCCTGACGCTGGTCCGCAAGCGCACCGCTCCTGTCTCGCCCCGCGTGTTCAGGACTGCGACGGGGTGATGCCAGCACCCCAGGCGAGGTGGTGGAGCAGGCTTCGCGGGGGCGGAGCCCACCCTTTCCTCCGACGCCGCCCCGGCCCAGAATCAGGCCATGAAGATGGCACGAGCACCGCGCGTGTCCCGGCCGCCGGGCAGGGGACGACCGTGGTGGAACGGATCCCCGTGCATCAGGTAGACGCGGGATGACGCCGCCGACGAGGTCGCGGGTGGCACCCGCCCTCTGGCTGGTCCTCGTGCTGACGTTGGCCGGAGCGATCACGTTGGCGGTCATCAACGGATCGCTCCAGAACGACCCGGCATTCCTCGTCTTGTCCATCGCGATGATCATCGGCTACGGGACCGTGGGGGCGTTCATCGTGGCCCGAACGGCCGGGAACACATTCGGTTGGCTGATGATGGTGGTCGCCGGAGCCTACGTGCTGGCCGGCCTGACGACCGAGTACGCCACCTATGCCTACGTCACCTCGCCCGGCTCGACCCCAGGCGGCGAGCTCGCGGCCTGGCTGTCGAACTGGCTGTTCCTGATCGTCTTCGCCCCCATCCCCATCATCCTCGTGCTGTTCCCCACGGGGCGGCCGCCCTCCCCCCGGTGGAAGCACCTTCCCGCGGCCACGATCGTCGCGTTCGGCCTCGGGATCCTGGGCACGATCCTCCGCACGACGCCGATCGAGGTGGGTACCGACGCGGGCGGTCCCGCCGTCAAGGTCCCTAACCCCACGGGGATGGAGGGCCTGCAAGGTTTCGTCGAGCTCGCCTTGCCCGTCGTGGGGATCCTGGCCATCGCGGTCTCGGTGCTGGCCACCGTGTCGCTCGCGATCCGGTTCCGACGGGCAGCAGGCGACGAACGCCAGCAGATCCGGTGGCTGGCATATGTGGCCGCCATCAGCGTCGCCCTCTTCGTAGCGACGCTCGTGTCCTCGATCGGCCTCCAGGCCACCCAGTCCAGCGCTGTCAACGACATCCTCGCGTACGGCTTCTCGGTCTGTATCGGCATCGGGGTCCCGTGGGCCGCGGGCGTCGCCATCCTGAAGTACCGGCTGTGGGACCTGGACATCGTGTTGAAGAAGGCGGCCGTCGCGGCGGTCCTGGTGATCCTCATCCTGGTCGCCGGGTTCATCCTGCTCGGCATCGTCGGTGCCATCGTGGTGGGACCGCTCTCGGACAACCCCTCCGCGATGCTCCTGGCCGGGCTGGCCCTCGGGCTCCTGTTCTGGCCGCTGCGACGGGTCGCCCGCCTCATCGCCGATCGCCTGGTCTACGGGCGTCGCGCGACGCCGTATGAGGTCCTCACGGAGTTCTCCGAGCGCCTCGCCGAAACGTATTCGACCCAAGACGTCCTCCTGCGGATGGCCAAGGTCCTGCACGCGGCGACCGGAGCCGCGACGGCGACCGTGTGGCTGCGGGTCGGATCCGACCTCCGCCCGGCCGCATGGTGGCCGGCGGACGCCGATGCCCCGCGAGCGCTCCGCGCTCCTCCCGGAGCGCTGCCGGAGCTTCCCGGAGACATGGCCGCGGAGGTCCGGGACCAGGGAGAGTTCCTGGGGGCCCTCGCCGTGGCCATGCCGGCGAACGACCCGCTGGACCGATCTCGCGAACGCGTCGTACAGGACTTGGCAGGCCAGGCCGGGCTGGTGCTCCGGAACGTTCGCCTGATCGAGGAGCTCCGGGCGTCCCGCCAGCGCCTGGTCAAGGCCCAGGACGACGGGAAACGCAGGATCGAGCGCAACATCCACGACGGAGCACAACAGCAGCTGGTGGCTCTTGCCGTGAAGCTCCGCTTGGCGGACGCGATGGTGGACAAGGACCCGGCGAAGGCCCATGACCTGCTGGGGCAGATCCAACACGAGACCAATCGCGCTCTCCAGGACCTTCGAGATCTGGCCCGCGGGATCTACCCACCGCTCCTGGCCGACAGGGGTCTCGCGGCAGCGGTGGAAGCTCAGGCTCGCAAGTCCCCCGTTCCGGTCGCGGTCGAGGCCGACGGCGTCGGCCGCTTCCCCCAGGAGATCGAGGCGGCCGTGTACTTCTGCGTCCTCGAGGGCCTCCAGAACGCGCTCAAGCACGCGAACCCGACGCTGACCACGGTCCGGCTCGCCGCGACCGACGGGGACCTCACCTTCCAGATCGCCGACGACGGACGGGGGTTCGACACCGGGGCCGCCGAGTACGGGACGGGCCTACAGGGGATGGCCGACCGGGTGGATGCGATCGGCGGGACGCTCGAGGTCACGTCCGCGCCGGGCCTTGGGACAACCGTCACCGGCCGGCTGCCGGTGACAGCGACGTCCTAGGACGCGTCGACCGCCGCGGCCCAGGCCGACTCCAGCCGGTCCGGGCCGAAGGCCGACTTCGGGATGTACGCGGCCGCGCCGCACTCGGCGGCCCGGGGCGCATACTCGTCCTCCTCATACGTGGATAGGAGGAGGATCACTATCCGAGCGCTCGAGCCATCGAGGATCTTGCGGGTGGCGTCCAGGCCGTTCATGCCGGGCAGGTTGACGTCCATCAGCACGAGGTCCGGCTCCAGCGATCTGGCCTTCTCGATCGAGTCCTCACCGGTCTCCGACTCACCGACGACCTCGAAGCCGTCGGTCGTTTCGACCACCATCCTCGCGGCCAGCCGGAAGGGCTCCTGGTCGTCCACGATGAGCACTCGAACGGTCATCCGCGCAACATCCTCCGTTCGAACTGTCTCACCGGTCCGCAGTATCGACAGTGATGCCAGCACCACTTCAGTCGGGTGGCCACGCTACGCCGCGGACTCGGCGAGCTGGAGGAACGCCCGCTCCAGCACCAGCCGTGGGTTCAGGTTCAGCTCCTCGGCCAGGGCCGCCCTTGCCTCCTCGATGGCCGTCAGCCCGCGCGCGGAGGCGGTGAGGTGCTCCCGGTGCCCCGAACTCCGCTCAGGCCGGATGTCCAGGTTGATCGCCAGCTCCCCCCCGCCGCCCACGCCGGCGACGACCCGGTCTCGGAGCAGGGACGAGATCCCGAGCAGCACCCGGTCCACGTAATCACGCTCGGCCCGCTTCACCCGGCGCTTGTGCCGCTCCTCCAGCCGGCGGATCGCTCCCCGGTACGCCTCCTCCGGCTTGCCTCGCTCGTCCAGGAAGGGCGCGAGGTCCACATCGAGCTGGTCCTTCAGGCCCTTGCGATAGGCCTCGGCCGCCTCGAGCACCACGTCGGCGGCATCGAGCGCACCCCGAGCCCCCGCCTCGGACAGGCGGACGGCCCCCGCTCCCACGTCGCGGAAGGCGAGCCCCTCGGGGTCCGCCGCAAGGCGCCGGGCCCGGCCGAGGTTCCCCCCGGCCAGGCGGGCGGCCAGGAGGGCGCGGGAGGGATCGGCACCTTCGCCCGCGAGCGTGTCGGCGACGAACTGCTCGGCCAGCGGCTGGAACGTCACGACGTGGCACCGCGAGAGGACGGTCTCCGGAAGCTCGTCCGGTCGGGCGGACAGCAACACGATGACCGCGTCGGCCGGCGGCTCCTCCAACACCTTCAGGAGGGTGTCGGCGGCGGCCGGGTTCAGCCGGTCCGCCTCTCGGATCACGAACACCTTCTTCCCCGGCTCGGGCGCCGTGCGGAAGGCGGGGTGCCACACCTCGGACCGGATCGTGTCCACGTGGATGTCACGCCCCTCCGGCTCGACGAGGAACTCGTTCGGGTGACGATCGGCCAGGGCCAGCCTGCAGTCCCGGCACTCCCCGCACCCCCCACGCGCACACAGCAGGGCCGCGGCGAAGGCCCGCACCGCAAGCTGCTTCCCACATCCCTCCGGCCCGGCCAGCAGGTAGGCGTGGTGCGGCCGCACGGCGGCCTGCCGCAGGAAGGCCATGGCCCCTTCCTGCCCCGGAACCCGATCCAGGACGACGGGCTCAGTCGCGGTCGCCATCCGAGTCCTCCCGCTCCTTCAGCACCCGGCCCAGCGCTTCCTTCACCCGCTCGTGCACGGTCTCAGGAGAGGCGTTCGCATCGATCACCATGAACCGCTCGGGGTGCTCCTCCGCGATCTTCAGGTAGGCGTTGGACACCTTGGCATGGAAGTCTCCCGATTCCATCTCGATGCGGTCGGGTTCCTCGAGCGAGCGGAGGAGCCCCGCCTCCGGCTCCAGGTGGAGAAGGAGCACGAGGTCCGGGAACAGGCCCTGCGTCGCCCACACGTTCAGGGTCAGCACGTCCTGCTCGCCAAGGCCTCGACCCCACCCCTGATAGGCGACGGAGGAGTCGATGTACCGGTCACAGATCACCACCTTGCCCTCGGCCAGGGCCGGTCGGATGACCGAGGCGACGTGTTGCGCCCGTGCGGCAGCGAACAACAGCGCCTCGGTCCTGGGCTCGATGTGTCCCGTGTCGTGATCGAGCAGGAGGCCGCGGAGGCGCTCCCCAACCTCGGTTCCGCCAGGTTCCCGCGTGACGAGGACT
>JBOGVH010000073.1:0-4851 GCA_050695235.1 Actinomycetota bacterium | reverse complement strand
GGTGAGCGCCGCCAGGGCGGCATCCACCTGATCCGAGGACCGGAGGTCCTCGGTGGCCACCCCCTGGGCCCGCAGCACGCCGCGTCGCCACTCGCGTTTCATCCGCCCGGTGGCCATGCCGCTTGGGGGGAGGCATCCCGCCAGGACGACGGCGGTCGCGTGGGGGAACACTTCGATGGCCCTGCCGGCGACCGCCCCACTCGCATACCGGGCGAACCCCTCCTGGGCCGCGGCCTCGAAGACCTCGAAGCCGGCTCGCATCCAGTCGTAGAAGACGCTGTTGGCCTTCTTCGGATCCGAGGGGGTTCCGAAGGACTGGATCCCGAACCGGCGGATCTCTCGCTCGGTGAGCCGCGATCCGCCGGGGCTCCGTCCCCATGCCGGCGGCGAGTCGATCGCCACCACGTCGGGTCGGACCTTTCGGATGAGTTCCCCGACCTCCTCCACACGCAGATGGCGCCGGGCCTCCGACGGCATCAGGCTCTCGTCGAGCACGACGGCGTCGAGGCCCTTGCCTTTCGCCCCGACGTCGATGCCGAGCGAGCGCACGCGGGTTGGGGCGTCCTACGGCGTCCGCTGCCGGTGGGCCAGGAACTCGAGGAGATCGCTCCGAGTCAAGACCCCCAGGACCTGACCCGCCTTGGCCACCAGCACGGCCGGCTCCCGCTGAAGCTCGGCGAAGGCCACCTCGATGGGCTGGTCGAACTCGACCATGGGGATCGGAGGGCCCATGACCTCGGCCACGTCGGCCTGGAGCGCGTCGGGGTCGCGGAAGATGCGGTCGAGGAGGGCTCGCTCCTGGATCGCCCCGACGAACTGGGTCACGTCGAGTGACGACGGCTCGCGCACCACCGGGGCTTGCGAGATCCCGTACTCCTGGAGCGCGTCGATGGCCTGGCGCACCTTGTCGTGCGCGTTCACCGTCACCATCGGGGGGAGGTCGCCGCGCTTGACCGCTACGACCTCCTCGACCCGCACGACCTCGGGGCGCTCGAGCATCCCGTACTGGAGCAGCCAGGAATCCGAGTAGAGCTTCGAGAGGTAGTTGCGTCCGGTGTCGGGGAAGATGACGACGACGGTCTTCGACTCATCCAGCTCCCGGGCCACCTCGAGGGCGGCGTATAGGGCGGTCCCCGATGATCCCCCGACCAGGATGCCCTCCTGCCGGGTCACCGCCCGGGCCAGGCGGAATGAATCGGCGTCGGAGACCCGCACCCACCGATCCACGACCGAGGGATCGAAGGTCTCCGGCCAGAAGTCCTCGCCGATCCCCTCCACCAGACAGGGCCTCGCCGTGTCGCCCGAGTACAGGGATCCCTCGGGGTCCGCGCCGACCACGGTGATACCGGGCTTCCTCTCCTTCAGGTATTGGGCGGCTCCGGTGATCGTGCCGCCCGTCCCCACCCCGGCCACGAACGCGTCGATCTCGCCGCCGGTCTGTTCCCAGATCTCCGGGCCCGTGGTCTCGTAGTGGGCCTGGGGGTTCTCCTGGTTGAAGTATTGGTTGGGCTGGAACGCACCCGGGATCTCCTCGGTCAACCGGTCGGCCACGCGGTAATAGGACTCCGGCGACTCGGGCGCCACGGCGGTCGGGGTGATGACCACCTCGGCGCCGTTGGCTCGAAGGAGCGCCACCTTCTCCTGGCTCATCTTGTCCGGCATGACGAAGATGCACTTGTAGCCCTTGATCGCCGCGGCGATGGCCAGGCCGTGGCCGGTGTTCCCGGAGGTCGGCTCCACGATCGTCCCGCCCGGTCGCAGCTGTCCTCCGCGCTCGGCGGCCTCGATCATGCGAAGGCCGATCCGGTCCTTCACGCTCCCGCCGGGGTTCAGCATCTCGAGCTTGGCCAGGATGGCAGGCCGCAGCCCCCGGACCACCTTGCGGAGCCGGACGAGCGGCGTGTTGCCCATGCCATCCAGGAACGACTCGAGCACCTGCATCGTGCCACCCTCCTGGCTCCCGGTGATCCGGGCCCCTATTGTGCTTTACTCGCGCCGCCCCGTCCCGAACATAAGGAGGAGGGGTTACCTCCCCGAGGCCGGCCAGTGAGCGACGAACCCCAGGCACCCGCGCGGGAGTCGATCCTCGTCGTGGAGGACGACGAGTTCATCGCTCGCATCCTGCGGGCCGAGCTGGCGGGGGCGGGGTACGAGGTCCGAACCGCCTCCGACGGCGTGGAGGCGTTGGACGCCGCGTTCGAACGATGCCCCGACCTGGTCCTGGCCGACGTGATGATGCCGATCATGGACGGCTACGAGATGACCCGCCGGCTCCGGGAGGATCCCCGGACGGAGGCCGTGAGCATCATCATGCTCACCGCCCGGGGGGTGGCCGCCGACAAGCTCGAGGGCCTCACCGCGGGGGCCGACGACTACATCCTCAAGCCATTCGACCCCGACGAGCTCCTCGCCCGGATCCGGGGAGTACTCCGTCGGGCCGAGTACATGCGATCGGTGTCGCCGCTCACCGGCCTCCCCGGTAACGTCCGGATCGAGGACGAGATCGAGGCCCGGATCACCCACGGGCTGGATTTCGCGCTGCTGTACCTCGACCTGGACAACTTCAAGGCCTACAGCGACCGGTACGGATTCGTCCGGGGGGACGAGGCGCTCAAGGCCACGGGTCAGCTGATCCGGGACACCGCGAAGGGGGTGGGCAGCTCCGCAACGTTCGTGGGGCACATCGGGGGGGACGACTTCGTGGTGGTGACGTCCCCGGAGCACGCGACGGCGATCGCCGAGGAGGTCATCCGGCGGTTCGACGAGCTCGCCCCGACGCTCTACGACCCCGAGGACGCGGCCCGTGGCTTCGTCGAGGCAGAGGATCGCCAGGGCAGGCGGCAGCGGTTCCCGCTCGTGTCCGTCTCGATCGGGATCGCCTCCACGGGCACCCGCCGGTTCTCCCACCGGGCGGAGGTGGTCCAGGTGGCGACGGAGCTCAAGAACTACACGAAACGGTCCCCCGGGTCGGCCTACACCCTCGATCGCCGGGGGATGGGCGGGGGGTAACGCTTTACCGGTCCCCCCCTCGTGCCGATTGCCATCAGGTGGAGACCGATACCTGGACGAGGTCCGCCCCGGTGCCCGGCCTTCCGGGACCACAGGTCCCCACGGGTGAGTCGATCCTCGTGGTGGACGACGACCCGTTCATCGCCCGCCTGCTCGAGATCGAGCTCCGGGCGGCCGGCTACGAGGTGCAGACCGCATCCGACGGGGAGAGGGCGCTCGAGATCGCTCACGAGGACTGCCCGGACCTCGTCCTGGCCGACGTGATGATGCCGAACATGGACGGGTACGAGCTCACGCGGCGACTTCGCCTCGACGGCCGGTCCGCCAGCGTGAGCATCATCCTTCTGACCGCCCGAGGCCTCTCCGCGGACAAGCTCGAGGGCTTCTCGGTGGGGGCCGACGACTACATCGTCAAGCCGTTCGACACGCCCGAGCTCCTGGCCCGGATCCGCGGTGTGCTCCGGCGGGCCAGGGAGATGCGGGCCCAGTCGCCGCTGACAGGTCTCCCTGGGAACGTTCGGATCGAGGAGGAGATCGAGAAGCGGGTGGCCAACGAGGACATGTTCGCCATCCTGTACGCCGACCTGGATCACTTCAAGGCCTACAACGACCACTATGGATTCACCCGAGGCGACGAGGCCATCCAGCACACCGCCCGCCTGATCCAGAACACCGCCCTGGCGGTCGGCGGGATGGACATCTTCGTGGGCCATGTCGGCGGCGACGACTTCGTGGTGGTGTGCCACGCCGACCACGCCACGGCGATCGCCGAGAGCATCGTGCAGAAGTTCGAGCGGGAGACGGCCGGCCTGTACGATCAGGAGGACCGCGACCGGGGCTTCATCGAGGTGGTCAACCGCCGGGGAGAGACCCAGCGGTTCCCCTTCCTGTCCGTGTCCATCGGGATCGCCACCAGCGCCCATCGGAAGTTCAAGCACTACGCCGAAGCCGTGGCCATCGCTACCGAGATGAAGACGTTCACCAAGGGCACGGCCTGTTCCTCCTGGGCAGTGGACCGCCGAACGTCCTGACCGGATCGGCGACTCGTCCCCCCCTTGATCCGCCCCGCCACCACTATCATCCCGAAGCGACGCTAGGAGGCGAGGGCGCATGATCGCTCGTGAGATCAGGGCTCCGCGCGGGTCGACCCTCTCGTGCCGGGCGTGGCCGCAGGAGGCGGCGCTCCGCATGCTCATGAACAACCTCGACCCAGACGTGGCGGAGCGTCCCCAGGACTTGGTGGTGTACGGCGGGACGGGCAAGGCCGCCCGGAACTGGGAGTGCTTCGACGCCATCGTGAAGGCGCTCCGCGGCTTGGGCGACGACGAGACCCTCCTCGTCCAGTCGGGCAAGCCGGTCGCGGTTTTCCGGACTCACGAGATGGCGCCGCGCGTCCTGATCTCCAACTCCATGCTGGTGCCGAAATGGGCGGACTGGGACACGTTCCGGGAGCTCGAGCACGCGGGGCTCACCATGTACGGCCAAATGACCGCGGGATCGTGGATCTATATCGGAACCCAGGGGATCCTCCAGGGAACGTACGAGACCCTGGCCGAGGCGGCGGCGCAGCGGTTCGGCGGGACGCTGAAGGGGACCATCACCCTGACCGGTGGGCTGGGCGGCATGGGGGGAGCGCAGCCGCTCGCCGTCACGATGAACGAGGGGGTCGCGCTGTGCGTGGAAGTCGACCCATCGCGCATCGAGCGGCGGATCAAGACCCGGTACCTCGACCGCGAGACCGACGACATGGACCTCGCGGTGGACTGGGCGGAGGATGCTCGCGCCCGTGGGGAGGCCGTCTCGATCGGGCTCCTCGGCAACTGTGCCGACGTCGTCCCGGAG
>JBOGVH010000072.1:0-1697 GCA_050695235.1 Actinomycetota bacterium | reverse complement strand
TGGGCGAAGATGTCGAGGATCAGTGCGGTCCGGTCGATCACCTTGGTCCCCAGCCGCCCCTCCAGGTTCCGGAGCTGGCCTGGCGTGAGCTCGTCGTCCAGGATCACCGCGTCGGCCCCGGTCGAATGGACCGCCCGGTGGATCTCCTCGAGCTTGCCCTTGCCCACGAACGTCGCCGGATCGGGGTCCGACCGGGTCTGGACGATGCGCGACAGCGCCTCGGCTCCCGCCGAATCGGCCAGGGCGGCCAGCTCGTCGAGATCCGACGCGTCGATCCCCCGCCCCACCCCGACCAACACGGCCCGTTCCCGGGACCGAGGGGTCCACGTGGCCGAGAGGGGCGACTCGAGAACGGTCGTCCGGCGTCGCTTCCCGTTCCGCTGGGTCATCAGGCGAGCACCCGGGCGATGCGGTCCATGGCCTCTGCCAGCCGGTCGTCCGGCGCGGTCAGCGAGATCCGGACAAAGCCCTCACCGCGCTGCCCGTACCCGTTGCCCGGGGCCACGAACACGCCGGCTCGATCGAGCAGCAGGTCGGCGAAGTCGACCGAGGACATCCGGTCGCGTGCCGGCGCCCACACGTAGACCGACCCGAGGGGTGGCTTGAGGGACCACCCGAGCGAGTTCAGCGTGCCCACCACCACGTCGCGCCTTCGCTGGTACGCGGCGCGGAGCTCCTCCAGATGGTCCTGGGGTCCGGTGAGCGCGGCGATGGCCGCCCGCTGGATCGCCGTGAACTGGCCCGAGTCCAGGTTGGTCTTCACCACCGACAGCGCCCGGATGGCCTCCGCGCTCCCCGCGCACCATCCGATCCTCCACCCGGTCATGTTGTAGAACTTCGACGTCGAGCCGAACTCCAGCGCGACGTCCTTCGCCCCAGGAACTTGCAGGATCGAGGGTGCGACGTAGCCGTCGAACGTGATCTCCGAGTACGCGGCGTCGTGAGAGAGCAACAGGTCATGCCGGCGGGCGAAGGCCACCGCCCGCTCGAAGGTGGACCCCTCGGCGACGGCGGCGGTGGGGTTGCTCGGGTAGTTCAGCCACAGCATCTTGGTCCGGGCGGAGACGGGCGCGCCATCGAGGTCGGGCTGATAGCCCTCGTCGGCGAGGAGGGCTAGCGGCACCGGCGTGCCGCCAGCCAGATGCGTCGACACCCCGTAGACGGGGTAGCCGGGATCGGGGACGAGGGTCTCGTCGCCAGGATCCACGAGCGCGACCGGCAGGTGGCCGAGGCCCTCCTTCGAGCCGATGAGGGCGAGCACCTCGGCCGTGGGATCGAGTTCGACGCCGAACCGGCTCCGGTACCAGGCCGCCACCGCCTCGCGGAACTCGATGCTCCCCCAATAGGACGGGTACCGGTGGGTGGCCGGATCGCGCACGGCTTCCCGCATGGCCTCCACGATGTGCGGCGGTGTCGGCAGATCGGGATCGCCCACGCCGAGGGAGATGACGTCGACCCCCTCCGCACGCTTCGCCGCCAGCTTGCCGTCCAACACCGCGAACAGGTACGGGGGCAGCGACTCGATCCGCCGGGCGATCCTCACGCCAGTCCTCGCGACCGCAGCCAGGCATCGTCGAGCGTGGCCTGGAACACGCGCTCGGCCGGTCCGGTCAGCAGGACGTCCTCGGCGGTCCGCTCCACGGTCACGGTGCCTCCGGGGAACCGAACCTCCGAACGGAGGGGGACGAGGCCCGCCT
>JBOGVH010000071.1:0-1604 GCA_050695235.1 Actinomycetota bacterium | reverse complement strand
CCTCAGGCCGGTCCATCTTGGAAACACTCCGCCACCGTTCATACGTGCGGGCGAACGCCTCTTGGGCAATGTCGAGGGCATCCTGCCGATGAGGTATGAACGAAAGTTGTGGATGCGGGACCTGGTGAAGGGCGTGGCGTACCCTCCGGTCGTTCGCTGATCGGAGTGCCGGCGTGGTGACGTCGGCGAAAGGAGGTACGCCGATGCTCAGGGTAATCCCTGAGGAGGGTGCCCGCCAGGAGCTCGTCCTCGCCCTGGACGAGATCTGCCGGGTGGGGGCGGAGCGGATGCTGGCCGTGGCGCTCGAGGCGGAGGTCGAGGCCTACCTGGAGCGCCACCAGGGGGAGCGGGACGATCGTGGCCGAGCCCTCGTCGTTCGCAACGGTCGCGCCCGCGGCCGCCAGGTCGTGACCGGCGCGGGAGCGATCGAGGTGACCGCGCCTCGGGTGAACGACCGCCGGGTCGATCGCGCCAGGGGCACGCGCCACCGGTTCGCCAGCTCGATCCTGCCCCCGTACGTCCGGCGCTCCCCGAAGGTGGCCGAGGTGCTTCCCCTGCTGTACCTGCACGGGCTCTCGACGAAGGACTTCGTGCCAGCGCTCGGGGAGTTCTTCGGATCCGAGGCCGGGCTGTCGGCTGCGGCCATCACCCGCCTCACGGCGAGCTGGTCGGCGGAACGCACGGCCTTCATGAGCAGGGACCTCTCGGGCGTGGACTACGTCTACTGCTGGGTCGATGGGGTGCACTTCACCGTGCGCCTGGGAGACGACGATCGCCTGTGCGTGCTGGTCATGGTGGGGGTTCGCGCCGACGGGCGGAAGGAGCTCGTGGCGCTCGCCGACGGGTACCGGGAGTCCACCGAGTCCTGGGCCGAGCTGCTCCGGGATGTCAAGCGACGAGGGATGCGGGCCCCCGTGCTCGCGGTCGGCGACGGAGCGCTCGGGTTCTGGGCCGCGGTTCGCGACGTGTTCCCCGAGACCCGGTGGCAAAGGGACTGGGTGCACAAGGTGGCCAACGTCTTGAACGCCCTCCCAGCATCGGTGCAGGCCCCCGCGCGCCGAGCTTTGCGGGAGATCTGGGACGCCGAAGACAAAGGGCACGCCGAGCGGGCCCTCGATCGGTTCGCGAGGGACTACGCGAAGTGGCCGAAGGCCGTGGCCAAGCTCACGGGTGATCGGGATGCCCTGCTCGCCTTCTACGACTACCCGGCCGAGCACTGGATCCACCTGCGGACCTCCAACCCGATCGAGTCCACGTTCGCTCCGGTCCGGGCCCGGACCGACGTCACGAAGGGACCGGGATCTCGGGAGGCCGGACTCGCCATGTGCTTCAAGCTGCTCGAGGTGGCAGAAGGAAGGTGGAGGAGGGTCAACGCTCCGAAGCTCGTGGCGCTCGTGCGCGCGGGCGCCATGTTCGTGAACGGACGGTTGGTCGAGCGGACCGATCAGGAGGACGCCGCGTGATCACGAGACTCCGTTCCACAACTCTTGACTATTCCTCGAATCCCCGCACCGGCAGCTCATCCGCCCGTCGCGGATGGTCCCTTCGCGTGGGTGGCGCTTCTGAGCGCCGTCGCGGCCTCGCCGGGTCGCCACCGCCTTCGC
>JBOGVH010000070.1:0-7195 GCA_050695235.1 Actinomycetota bacterium | reverse complement strand
GACAGCGTGGCCGGGAAGCGGACGCTGGCCGTCCGGCTGGGTCAACGGCGCGCCCGGGCGCTGTATCGAGCGCTGGTCGTTGCGGCCTTCGCCACGATCGTGCTGGGAGTGGCAACCGGCATCGTGGAAGCGGGATACGGCCTGTCGCAATGGGCGCTCCTCGCGCTGGCGGCCTGGCCGCTCGCCATCGGCCCGGTGGAGGCCGTGGGGAGCGCGGAGGGCCGCGCGCTCGTCCCGGTCCTCGTCGGCACGGCCCAACTCCAGCTGGTGTTCGGAGCCCTGCTCGCGTTGGGATTGTGGCTCGCGTCGACCGCGTGATGAGCGACGGAACCGAAGGAGATGTCGCACTGGCATGCATGAGCGCCCTGGTCGACGGGCTCGTGTCGCAGGGGCTCGAGCACGCGTGCGTCTCACCGGGCTCGCGCTCGACCCCCCTCGCACTCGCGCTGTCTCGCCACCCTGACGTCTCGGTGCACGTTCATCTCGACGAGCGGTCCTCGGCGTTCTTCGGGCTCGGCCTGGCCAAAGCCACGGAGAGGCCGGTGGCCGTGGCGTGCACCTCCGGGACGGCCGCCGCCAACCTGTTCCCCGCGGTGGTGGAGGCGTCGATGTCGCGCACACCACTCGTGCTCCTCTCGGCGGACCGCCCTCCCGAGCTTCACGGCGTGGGCGCGAACCAGACGATCGATCAACGGGAGCTGTTCGGTGGGTACGTGAAGTGGTTCGTCGATACCGGCGTGCCCGGCGAACATCCCGACGGTTCGCAGTGGTTCGCCGTGGGCCTGGCGGCTGCCGACGTGGCCCGGCGACACCCCCCCGGCCCCGCGCACGTCAATCTGCCGTTCCGGGAGCCCCTCGCGCCTTCTGAGGACGACCTCGAGATCGGTCACCTCGACTCTCGCTCTCCCGGGTCGGGGCGTGCCGGGGCTCGAACCCGACGCACGGACGTCGAGAGGCTCGCCGAGCGGATGATGGGAGTGGAGCGAGGGGTGCTGTTCGCCGGGTCGCTCCGTCGGGACGCCTCCCCGGTGGTCGATCTGGCCCGAACCCTGGGGTGGGCGCTGGTCGCCGAGCCGTCATCGGGCCTTCGGATCCCCGGCGCGCTTTCTGCGGGGGCGTTCCTCCTGGCCAGCGAGTCCTACCTCTCCACCCACGTGCCGGAGCTGGTCGTCCAGGTCGGCGCGGCGCCGACGTCACGCGCCGGTCTCGCGTTCGTCGAAGGCGCGAAGCGTTTGATCATCGTGGACCCCGACCGGCTGGTGGCCGACCCGGCTCGTCACGCTTCGCTCCGGCTGGAGGCGGACCCGGCCTCGCTCTCTCGCGCCCTCCTCAAACGGATCGAGTCGCGCGAGGGCTCGGCGTGGTGGCGCGAGTGGGAGGAGGCCGACCGCGGCGCCCGTCGGGCGGCGGACGACCTAGTGGATTCGTGGGAGGAGCCGTTCGAGGGGCGTGTGGCCCGTGACCTCGCGGCGTGCCTTCCCGACGGTGCCACCCTCGTGGTCGGCTCGAGCATGCCTGTACGAGACCTGGACGCCTACATGCGTCCGCGCCCCGGCATCCGGGTGCTGGGGAACCGCGGGGCCAGCGGGATCGACGGGTTCGTGTCGACGGCGCTCGGCATCGCGGCATCGGGCGCTTCGACCTTTGCATTGATGGGGGACCTGACGCTCCTCCACGACGCGAGCGGTCTCCTGTGGAGCGCCGGCAGAGGGCACGATGCGGTCTTCGTGGTGCCGAACAACGACGGCGGCGGCATCTTCTCGTTCCTGGAGCAACGCAGACTTCCGGAGTTCGCCGACCTGTTCGTCACCCCGCACGGCCTGGACCTGTCGAAGGTGGCCGCGGGGGCGGGAGCCCGACACGCGCTGGTGGAACGGGGCGCGGAACTCGGCCCGACCGTGATCGAGGCGTCACGGTCCGGGGGGATGTGGATCGTGGAGGTGCCGTCCGATCGCGACCTGAACGTCGCCCGGCATCACGAGGTGGATGCCGCGGTTGCCTCGGCCCTCGAGGCTCAGGGCTAGGCGTCGACATACCATGCCTCTGTGATGAAGCGTTCGGTTCCGCGGCGCAATCGGGTGGGCACGGCGTCCTATTGGGGTGTGGCCGTCCTCCTCGTGGGGTTCGGCTTTCTCGGGTTGTTCAGCATCGGCGCGCCCTTCCTGTTGACGGGCACCGCCATGATCGTCGTCTCCCCGTGGCGCAACCGACGTGAGGTGCTGTGGCCGACGCTCGTCGGCGTGTGGGCTTTCGTGCTGGGCTATGTACTGGTCGCCCCGCTCGGGTGCACGTCCACGGCGATGGCGGTGACGGCCGGTTCGCCGGTCGCCGTATCCCACACGACGTGCACCAACGTCCTGGGGATCGACTATTCGGGCACTGGGATCTACAACCCCAGCCTCGTGCCGGCGGTGCTCGCCGGGGTCGCGGCGGGGGCCGCCGGTGCTCTGGCGACGCGCTTCCTGCTCCACTGTCGGCGAGGCGCCACCACCTCCACCTAACCCCAGCGGAGGGAGTCAAGCAGCGCCCGAAACTTGGCCTCGGTCTCGTCGAGCTCTTCCTCGGGAACCGAGTCCGCCACGATCCCGGCGCCGGCGAACAGGCGCGCGGTCGTACCGGTGATCTCGGCGCACCTGAGCGCGATGGCCCACTCACCGTCGCCGTTCGCGTCGATCCACCCCACAGGCCCCGCGTAGCACCCCCGGTCGATGGGCTCGAGATCCGAAAGCGCCTCCCGGGCCTCCTCCCGCGGGGTCCCGCACACTGCCGGCGTGGGATGCAGCGCGGCCACCAGGTCCAGGGCGGTCACCGACGGGTCGTGAAGCCGACCGGCGAACGGCGTTGCCAGGTGCCACACGTTGGCCGTGCCCAGGAGCTCGGGCTCCAACGGGCGGGTGAGGCCGTCGCAGTACCCGGCAAGCACCCGGGCCACGTCCTCGACCACCACCGCGTGCTCCTCACGATCCTTCTCCGAGGAGAGGAGCCGGCGCGCGGAGATCTGGTCCCGCTTGAAGTTCCCGAACCGCGGTGACGACCCGGCGAGCGGCGTGGCTCGGACCTCCCGGCCGCGACGCACCACGAGCAGCTCCGGGCTGGCACCGACCAGGATCCCGCCCGGGCGCGCGAGGTCTGGGGGAGGCTCGGGCGAAGCGAAGGCGTAACAGTCGGGGTCCACCGCTCGAAGACGCCACAACAGCTGCTTCACGTCGAGCGCTCGTTCCGCATCGACGAGGAGCGTGCGGGCCAGGACGACCTTTCGGAGGCTCCCCGCGCGGATGCGCTTGGCCACGTCGGCGACCGCTTCCGAGTAATCATCGGGCTCGGGGTCGGGACGAAGCTGGATGTCGTGGAAGGCGTCATGGGGGGCCGCGCGGCCCGTCCATCCCTCGCGCTCGGCATCGGGCGGCGCGAGCCCTTCGGGGAACACGTCGAGCTCCCAGGTCTCGCCGGGCACGTGACGAGCGACGACTCGAGAGGGGATCGTCGCGTCTGCCGCCCACCTATCGTCGAAGGGGATCGCGGCCACGGCGATCGGCGAAAGGCCTTCGCCCTCCCGACGGATCGCCCGAAGGGCCTCGATGGTCAGCCGAGCCAGGCGCAGGATGCGCTCCGGGCCCGCCTTCGCGCTGATCCGGCCGGCCACGCCCATCCCCGCGAGCCCCAGGCCGGACCGCTCGAAGAAGAACCCGCCCGCCCGATAGTTCGCCAGGAGGTCGAACGCGGGCCCGAGCTTGCGGGCCCTGGCCAGAAGCGTGGGCCTCGTGCTCACGTCCGCCTCATGCGCGCGTACCTCCCGCGCTCCTCACGCTCGCGTCCCCGCCAGAACTTGCGCGATCCCCCCGGAGAGAGGCACGCGCTCGGCGTCGGGGAACCCGGCGTCCCGGACGGCGGTGACCATCTCCGCCACCGGCGGGAGGTAGGCCATAGACTTGGGTAGGTACGCGTAGGCCTCGCGGTCCGACAACAGGCCCCCGATCATCGGTACCATCCGCCGGAAGTACACGGCGTGCCCGGCTCGCATCAGCGGGCCGTCCGGTTGAGAGGCCTCGAGGAGCGAGATCCGCCCACCCGGCCGGACCACCCTGGCGATCTCGGCGAAGAACGCACCGAGGTCCACCACGTTTCGCAGGGCGAACCCACAGGTGGCGCCGTCGATGGATCGATCGGCCAGCGGCAGGCGTAGGACGTCTGCCTGGACGAGCGGCACGTTGGTGGTGGCCTTCGCCAGCATGCCGAGGGAGAAGTCGAACCCAACGGCCCGGTACCCGTCGCGCGAGAGCTCTCGGCAGAGGTCGCCCGTTCCGCAGGCCAGGTCGGCGACCAGGGCCCCACCGGGCAGCCGGAGCTCGCGCACGGCCCGTCGCCGCCACCCGACGTCCATGCCGAACGTCATCACCCGGTTCACCAGGTCGTAGCGGCCGGCGATGGCATCGAACATGTCGCGGACGCGGCGGGCCTTCTCCTCCCCCTGCGGCAGGCCATCGTCCCTCACGGCACGCTACGGCCCATGCGCTGGGACTCCGCCCGGGTCGCCTCCACCTCGGCGGACTCACCTACCCGTTCGATGTGATCCTCGGCCACCCGGAGCAGGACTCGGCGGAAATGGTTCGCCACGAGGTCGGTGACGGCGGGGAGCAACGTCCGGAACGCCTCGACCAGCCGGGCCGCCGCCTCCTCGTCCGAGGCAGCCGTATCGCGGATGGGCTTTCGCACGTGATCGTCGAACAGCTCAACCGCTCGCTGGGCCAGTCCGAGCATGGCCTCGTGTGTCTGCCTGGCCAGCGACAGCAGCTCCCCGAGGGGAAGGCCGAACTCGAGGAGCTTCAGGGCGGCGCGAACCGTCTGGATGTCGGCCGCGGCGTAGCGCTCCTCGCCGTCGACCGGGCGGGACAGACGGATGCCCTCACGCTCCACGGCCTGGATCAGCGACGCGGGCACGCCGCTGGCCGCGGCGAACTGATCGAGGGACAGCGCACCTTCGTGCCCCTCTCCCTCCGCCTGGGCGGCGGCGACGGCGGCGGCGAGGTCGGCGTCGACCCGGCCCAGGCCGTCCTCGACGACCCGCTTGATCGCCGCGAGCGTGAGGCCCTTCCGTTGAAGGGCCCGGATCTCGCGGATCCGCTCCACGTGCTCCGTCCCATACCAGGCTACTCGGCCTTCCCGCCCGGGCGGGGGGAGCAGGCCCTTCGACTGGTAGTAGCGGACGGTGTCGACCGACACGTCGCAGGCCGCGGCGACCGCTTCGACCCGGTACCTCACGACCGACAACTCTACGAGTGTTCGCTCGAAGCTTCCAGGTTCGGGAAGGGCGTGCTGCGCAGGAGTGCTACAGGAGTTTGGATGAGAAGGAGAGGATGGAGCAGTCTCGCCGGTCCACGACCCAGATCACGATGCGATCGGCCGGCTGGCCGGCGCCGGGACTCTCCCGGTAGACGCCGAGGTACGCGGGCGTGCCCTCGAATGTGGCCTGGATCAGCCGGACCAGCCGGTCCCGGCCGGTCAGCCCGCCGGGCCTCGCCAGGCAGGCCGTAGCGCCCTCGGCCTGGGCCGCCGACGCATCCGCGGCCGATGGCGCGGCCAGGGTGATCTCGGAGGTGGACCGCTGAGCAGACGAATCCGCCAATCGCTCGAGCTTCGTGGCGTCGTAGTCGGCGTTCGGCTGGAGCTCCAGGGGAACCGCACCGGAGGTCGCCGCCTCCATGCCCGGTGCCGGCGTGGGTGTCGCCTGGGCGCCGCCGCCCGCGGCCGAATCCATTTGAGCCACCTCGCCGACGCGTGGCAGGGCCACTGCGACCACGGCGACCAGGACCGCCGCCGCGGCCAGCCCGGCGGCCCACTGAGTCCCACGGCCCCAGGAACGACGGCCCCGCGACGCCCGTTCCTTCCCGGCCTCCGCCATCACCGGTCTCGTCGTCCCGAACGGGACGAGCACGTCGGGCAGCTCACGGAGCATGGTCAGTGCCCGGGTCGACAGCTCGATCTCTTCCCGGCAGGTGGCGCAGGTCGCCAGGTGCGCGTCGACCTCAGCCCGCTCGTCCGTTCCGAGCGTGCCGTCGACGTAGCCGGAGAGGTGCTCCTCGGGGTGCGTCATCTGGATCTCGCCTCGTCTGACGGTCCCGTCGGCTCGGGACGTTCCCGCTCCGGACCGCCTCGGAGGGCCCGGGCCAGCGCCACCCGGCCCCGGTGCAGGCGCGATTTCACCGTACCCACCGGGATCCCGACGATCGCGGCGACCTCCTCGTACGGCAGGTCCTGCACGTCATGGAGGATCATCACCACCCGGTAGTCCTCCGGGACGGCGAGCAGGGCTCGCTGGACGTCGATCGACAGCTCGGTAGCCTCGGCATGGTCGGGCCACGCCGGTGGCTCCGGCTGGTGATCGTCGGCCGTGCTGAGGAGTGGGGTCCGGCTTCGCTTGCGGAGCAGGTCGTAGCAAGCGTTCACGGTCACCCGGTGCAACCACGTGGTGAACGCGGCCTCGCCGCGGAACGACGCGAGCTTGCGGAGCGCCACGAGGAAGGCGTCCTGGGTGGCATCGCGGGCGTCCTCCTCGCGCCCCGTCATCCGCAGGGCCAGGTTGTACACGCGGCGCTCGTGGCGCTCGACGATGATCCCGAACGCTGCCCGGTCCCCGTCCACCGCGCGACGCACCAGGTCCTCGTCGCGCTCCTCTCCCGGCATCAGGCCGGTCCCACCACCCGGAACTCACTCACCTCCGCGCGATTGCCGTCTTCGGTGAGGACCACGGTGGTGATCCATAACAGGACGTACTGCCCGGTCGCGGGCTCGATCGACTCGCGCATGTCGTCGGCGGCGATGAAGGTGGGGCGGGCGTCGGCCGCCATGGCGCTCGGGTCGTCCCCCACGACCACGGTGAACCGATATCCCGGATAGGGGGTCTGGAGCCGGAAGCCGGTCACGGTCTGTGGGCTCCCCATATCGAACAGCATCCCCACGCCGGGCTTGTTCAACGCGCCGTCGAAGTAGTTCTCGGATTTCCACACGGTCAGGGGATCGCCGTCGTCCACGAGCGGCATCCCCGATTTGTTCTCGTCGCCGTCACCGTACGGATCCATCGGGGCGACAGACTCGAACCGGACGACCCGGGTGGCGGGCGCCGGGCTCTCCTCGGCCGGTCCGAACCTGATGCCGACCGGCCCGCCCAGCTGCAACTTGCCGAGCCACAGCCCCGCTC
>JBOGVH010000069.1:0-2964 GCA_050695235.1 Actinomycetota bacterium | reverse complement strand
GTTGGGGCACGACCGCTTCTTCTACACCGCGGGCTGGTCGGGCGGCGCCCCGCACGCGCTCGCCTGCGCGGCACTGTTGCCCGATCGCGTCCTCGCCGCCGCCTCGATCGCGGGGCCAGCCCCCGCGGGTGCCGAGGGCCTCGACTGGCTGGGCGGCATGGGGGCGGAGAACGTCGAGGAGTTCGGGGCGGCGATCGCCGGCCCCGACGAGCTCCACTCGTACCTGGAGAAGGTGGGACCGGAGTTCGGCTCGGTGACCGGCGACGAGATCGTGGCGGCCCTCGGTGACCTCGTGGGCGAGGTCGACAAGACTGCGCTGACCGGCGAGCTGGGCGCGTTCCTGGCCGGGAACATCCGCGAGGGCCTTCGAAACGGGATCTGGGGCTGGTTCGACGACGACCTGGCGTTCGTCGGGGATTGGGGGTTCGACCTGAGCGCCTTGGCCGTTCCGGCCACCGTGTGGCAGGGCTCCCAGGATCGGATGGTCCCCTTTTCCCACGGGGAATGGCTTGTGGCCCACGCTCCCGTCCGAGCCCGACTGCTCCCGGAGCACGGGCATCTGTCGCTGGCCGTGGCGTCGTTCCCGACGATCCTCGACGACCTCGTGGCCCCGGCCCTGGCCTGAGCCGGCCTCCCGAGCCCAGGGGCAAGACCCGGGGTGGTCGCCAGGGGTTCTTGACACGATGGGTTACGATATATCGCGACAGATTGCCGAGACATCGCGTCAAGGAAAGGAGAGGAGCATGCACGAGACACGTCGCAGGCACGGGCATCATCACAAGGGCTCGGACATCCCGTTCCGGGGCCGGCACGGGCCATTCGGGGCGGGATGGTTCGGACCACCCCCGTGGGCAGGCCGAAGGGCCCGACGGGGCGATGTCCGCGCGGCGCTGCTCGCCCTGCTGGCGGAGAAGCCCATGCACGGCTACGACGTCATCCAGGAGCTCGAGTCCCGAAGCGGCGGCGCCTGGCGCCCCAGCCCGGGCTCGATCTACCCCACCCTCCAGATGCTGGAGGACGGGGGCTTGGTGACGAGCGAGGACCGTGACGGCAAGCGGGTCTACTCGCTGACCGACGCGGGCAAGGCAGAGGTGGAGGAGCGGAAGGAGCGGACCGGTGACACCCCGCCGTGGGAGTTCGGTCCCGGAGGTGGCGAGGGCCAGATGCAGCTTCGGGATGCCTTCTTCCAGCTCGCCGCGGCGCTGATGCAGGTGGCGCGAACGGGTACGACGCAGCAGATGAAGCAGGCTGCCGAGATCGTGGCGGAGGCTCGCAAGAAGGTCTACGCCATCCTGGCTCAGGACTAGGATCCCGTCGCACGGTGACCTTCGGTCACGGGCCACGTGCGGCCCGTGACCGAAGCGCTGTCTACACTCGCCTGACCGAGCGGACCAGATGCGAGAGAGCGGAGCCGACATGCCGAGGGGGATCCTGGAGCGCCTGGCCGAAGGGCCGGTGCTCGGCGACGGCGGGTACCTGTTGGAGCTGGAGAAGCGGGGCTACGTCCAGGCCGGACCGTTCACACCCGAGGTGGCCATCGAGCACCCGGAGGCGCTGGCCGAGCTCCATCGGGAGTTCGTGCGTGCGGGCGCCGAGTTCCTGACCACGATGACGTTCTACGCAAGCGACGACAAGCTGGCCACCGTCGGCCTGAAGGACAAGGTCGACGAGATCAACCGCAACGCGGTGAAGGTGGCGAGGGAAGTCGCATCCGAAGGTGATGTGCTGGTGGCGGGCGACCTCTCCCTCACGTGGGCCTACGATCACCGGGATCCCGCGTCTGCCGAGCACGTCCGCGCGCTGTTCGACCGCCAGCTCCAGGACATGCTGGATGGCGGGCCGCCGGACTTCTGGGTGGGCGAGACGTTCAGCCACGTTGGCGAGGCGCTTCTGTTCGTGGAGCGGGCGAAGGCCACCGGTCTCCCGGTGATGGTCACGATGAGCTTCGAGCAGCCCGAACCACGGTCCTACGAATGTGACACGCCCGGCGAGTGCGCTCGCAAGCTGGCGGGCGCCGGCGCCGATATCGTCGGCGTCAACTGCCTGAACGGACCGGACCAGCAGCTCCCGATCGCGCTCGAGATGCGCGAGGCTATCTCCGGCTACGTGGCCAGCCAGCCCGTTGCCTACCGGACGACGGCCGATCGGCCCGACTTCACCTCGACCCCCAACTTCCCGTACGCGCTCTCGCCGCTCCAGCTCTCCCGGGGCGAGATGGCGTCGTTCGCCCGCACGGCCAACGATGCCGGCATCAACGTGATCGGGTCCTGCTGCGGCTCGGTCGCGGAGCACGTCCGGAGCATGGCCAGGGCGCTCGACAAGCTTCCAGGGGATGAGCGGGAGTGGAGGTCGGAGAGCGGCAAGGCCATGTCCGCCTACGAGTATCACGGTCACACCGAGACCGAGTCCTGAGACGGGACCCGAAGCCCGCCTGTAGGGAGCCGAGGCCCGATGGGGGATCGCCGCGAGTTCGAGGTCGCCGTCATCGGCTTGGGCGGCCTCGGGAGCAGCGCCGTGTATCGGGCCGCCAAGCGGGTCGGCTCGGGGGCGCTCGGCCTGGAGCGGTTCGAGCTGGGGCACGACCGGGGTGCCTCGCACGATCACTCCCGGATCATCCGGCTCTCGTATCACAGCCCCGCGTACGTTCGGTTCGCCGAGGACGCGTACCGGGCATGGGCCGATGTGGAGCAAGTGTCCGATGAGCGACTCGTGACCCGGACCGGCGGTCTCGACCTGTACCCCGAGGCCGCGTACGGCTGGATGGAGGACTACCGGAGGTCCCTCGACGAGGTCGGCGTGCCGAACGAGTGGATGGACGCCGGGCAGGCCATGCGGCGGTGGCCGCAGTGGCGCCTGAGCGACGACGTGCGCGTGATGTACCAGGAGACGTCGGGGTTCGTGGCCGCTGAGCAGGCGAACGCGGCCCACCGCCGCCTGGCCGAAGGGCTGGGGGCCACCCTGCTC
>JBOGVH010000068.1:0-9625 GCA_050695235.1 Actinomycetota bacterium | reverse complement strand
GAACGAGCCTAGTGATCGGGGCCCGCCGATGCAGAACGGCAGGCCCCGATCATCCTCGTCCTTACCGCAATCCCTCGGCCGAGTAGTCCACGACCTGCGCGGCCGTCTCCTGCGTCACGATCTGGGGACCGGTGAGGATCACCCGATCGACGCTCCCCAGCGGGAGCGCCCCGGTCTCCATGTACTTCGTGAGCAGGACGACCGGCAAGTATCCCTGGAGGTACTGGGCCTGGTCGATGGCGAAGAGCATGTCGCCCCCGTCGATCGCCTCGAGGACTTCCGGCGAGAGGTCGAAGGTCGCGAACTTGACCTTCCCCAGCTGGCCTGCCTGGTCGAGCGCCGCCAGGGTCGGCTCCGCGCCCGTGGGACCCAGGGTCAGGATGCCGTCCAGGTCCGACTGCTGCTGAAGGACTCCGGCCACGGTCTCCTGGGCGCCGGTTGGGTCGGCCAGGTCGACCGGGATCACGGGGACCTTCTCGCCGAGGCCCTTCTCGAACCCCTGGCAGCGCAGGTCCAGCGCCACGTTCCCCACTTCCTGATTGATGCAGATCGCGTTCTTCACGCCCTCATCCGCGAATCGTTGGCCCGCGATGAGTCCCGCCTCGAACTCGGTCTGTCCGACGTGTACCAACACGCCCAGGTCGGCGAACACGTCGCTCCCCGAGTTCATCGAGATGACCGGGATCCCCGCATCCACCGCGGCCTGGATCGAGGGACCGAGCGCGTCCGCGTCGGGGATGCTCACCACTAGGCCGTCCGGCTCAGAGGCGACCGCCGCGTCGATCAGCTGGCTCATGGCCACCATGTCGAACGTCTCGGGGGCCTGGTATTCGACCTGGACCCCCATGTCCTCGGCCGCGGCGTTCACCCCGTTGGCCGCTACCGACCAGAACGGGTCCGAAGCCTGGCCGTGGGTCACGACCACGAACCGGAAGTCGCGCTGGTTGACCGCGCCGCCCCCGTTCTCGCCCTCGTCCCCATTGCCGGTGCACGCCGCCCCGAACAGGGCAAGCACCAGCAGTAGTCCCGCCAACCTTCGACGGTTCATTCCCCCTCCTTTCCTCCGGGGTGACGCCCCAACGCGTGCCCCCGCTCCGACACCCAGACACCGGCCGCGGACGACGACCCGAAGCGCCCGCCGAACCGCTCGAAGAACGTGAGGCTCACGGCGACGTCCTGGACCGGGCCGCTCCCCTCTTCGGGTGCCCCCTCCAGCACCGTGTCCTGCTCCAACACGTACCAGCCATCGTAGTCCGACGCCTCGAGGGTTGAGACGATGGCCGCGACGTCCACGTCGCCCGACCCGAGCGGCCGGTACATCCCGTCCGCCACGGCGTCCCGGTAGCCCATCCGTCCCGACCGGACCTGCTCCGCCAGGTCGGCCCTGACGTCCTTCAGGTGGACGTGGGCAACGCGATCCCGCGCGGCCGTGGTGAGCTCGACGGGGTCGGCTCCCCCGACCATCAGATGACCGGTGTCCACACACAGGGACACGGGCGAGTACTCCAGCAGCCGATGGACCTGGCGGGATCCCTCGATCACCGTGCCCTGATGGGGATGCAGGGCCACCGTCAGGCCCCGCTCGGACCCGAGATCGATCACCCGATCGATCCCCGCCACGAGTGATACCCACGACGCATCGTCGAGGTCCGTCCCCGCCTCATAGCCGTCCCGGCCGGTCCCGGCCGCCAGCACGACGACCTCGGCGCCCGCCGCGGCAAGCAGGTCGGCGCGTCCCCTCACCCGGTCAAGCTCGTCCTCCAGCCGGCCCGGCTCGTGAAGGACCGCCGGCACGAACCCGGCCACCAGCGCGAGCCCGTGGTCGGCCAGCGTCGCCTCGAGCCTCGATACGTCGGTGGGCAGATACCCGTCGGGGCCGAGCTCGGTGGCCGGAAGGCCGAGGCCGGCCATCTCGGAGAGGACCCGGTCGGGCTCGAGCTGGTAGCCCCATCCCGGGACCTCGCACACCCCCCACGAGATCGGCGCGCCGGCCACGCGTGCGACGCGACGGCTCACCCGACCTCCTCCAGGCGCACCGGTCGGTGCTCGGCCCGAGAGCGCCCGCAGGCCACCGCGATCCGGAGCGCCGCCAGGGCGTCCTCGGCCGTGCACGGGCTCTCCCGCCGTCCTGCCGCGAGCTCGACGAACCACACCATCTCCGCCCGATAGGCCTCGGCGAACCGGGCCTGGAAATGCGGATACGGGTCGGCTGGCGCGGGCGCCGCCCCCGGTTCCACGGAGCGGAGCGGCATCCGTCCGTCCCACCCCACCACCACGCTGTCGCCCGAACCGAGCAGCTCCATGCGAACGTCGTAGCCGAGGGGGTCGTGGCGGGTGACCGAGAGGATCCCGAAGGCCCCGCCCGAGAGCCGGAACGTGGCCACGGCCGTGTCGACGTCTCCGTACTTCTCGAACACGGGGAACCCGATCACCGCCCCGTCCGCGTACGTCTCCACCACCTCCTGGCCCGTGACGAACCGGAGAGCGTCGAAGTCGTGCACGCTGAAATCGCGGAAGATGCCTCCCGAGACGGGGATGTATGCCTCGTGGGGTGGCGCGGGGTCGTGACCGGCCATCCGTACGACGTACAGGGTGCCGAGCCCGCCGCTGCCGACGAGGTCGCGGGCGGCGCGATACCCGGGATCGAACCGGCGCTGGAACCCCATCTGGAAGGGGATCCCCACATCCGCGATGTGGGCCACGACTTCCGCCGTGGAGGCCACGTCGAGTGAGATCGGCTTCTCGCAGAAGGTCGGGAGCCCCGCGTCAGCCGCCTGGTGCACCAAGGGGGCGTGTGCATCGGTGGCGGCCGCGATCACCACCGCGTCGGAGCCCTTCATGGCATCGGCGACGTCATCCGCGGCCTCCACACCGAGCTCCTCGGCCACGGTCCGGGCACGGTCCCGATCGACGTCGGCCACGAGCGCCTCCACGCCCGGAAGCGAAGCCAGCGTCCCGGCGTGCACCACTCCCATACGCCCCACGCCGATCACCGCGATCCGCATCAGCGCGGCCCCCTCCTCATCCACACCGGAACGCTCGATCCCCGGAGCACCTGCCCCTCGCGGGCCGAGCTCCATTGGAACGTTCCAAGACGAAAGAGTAGGCTAGGGACCGCGTCGTCGCGTGTCAAGGCAACGATCGCCGCACAGCCATCGAGTCCGGGAGGGGCGATGGAGACCACGAGGCTGACGGTGGCCCAGGCCATCGTGCGGTTCCTCATCGCCCAGCGAACGGTCATCGAGGAGCGGGAGGTTCCCCTCTTCCCCGGCGTCTTCGCCATCTTCGGGCACGGCAACGTGACCGCCCTCGGGGATGCGCTGCAGGCCGCGGGCGACGCGCTCCCCACCTGGCGCGGGCAGAACGAGCAGACGATGGCCATGGCCGCCGTGGCGTTCGCCAAGGCCAGGAGGCGCCGCCAGATCATGGTCGCGACGAGCTCGATCGGGCCGGGGGCCACGAACATGGTCACGGCCGCGGCGATCGCCCACGCGGACCGGCTCCCACTTCTCCTCCTGTCCGGCGACACGTTCGTCAGCCGTCTGAGCGATCCGGTCCTGCAGCAGGTGGAGCACTTCGGGAACCCCACGACCACCGTGAGCGATGCCTTCCGCCCCGTCACCAGGTACTGGGACCGGATCACCAGCCCGGAGCAGATCCTGCAGTCCCTCCCTCAGGCCGTGGCCACGATGCTCGACCCGGCGGAGTGCGGTCCAGCCTTCATCGGCCTGCCCCAGGACGTGCAGGCCAGGGCATTCGAGTACCCGGCCGCATTCTTCGAACCACGCGTCCACCGGATCAGGCGTCCCGGGCCGGATCCGGTGGAGGTCGAGGCGGCCGCGTCACTGGTCCGGCCGGCCCGGTCACCCCTCGTGGTCGCCGGCGGTGGCGTCCACTACTCCCTGGCCGAAGGAGAGCTCGCGCGGTTCGCCGAGGACCATGGCCTTCCCGTCGTCGAGACCGTCGCGGGAAAGTCCTCGCTCACCTGGGACCATCCGAGCTTCGCCGGACCGATCGGCGTGACCGGGAGCTCCTCGGCCAACGCGTTGGCCGCGGATGCCGACGTCGTCCTGGCGGTCGGCACCCGGCTCCAGGACTTCACCACCGGTTCGTGGAGCGTGTTCCGGAACGAGGGGATGCGCCTGATCTCGGTGAACGTTGGCCGCCACGACGCGACCAAGCACCGCGCGACGTCCGTCGTGGGTGACGCCCGGCGAGTCCTGGTGGAGCTCGATGAGGCCCTCGCTGATTGGCGCGCGCCGGCGTCGTGGCTGGACCGGGCGCGGGAGGAGTACGCGGTCTGGAACACGTATCTGGAGGAGGCGGCCACCCCTCCCGCCGAGGGCCGATCTCCCTCGTACGCGGCGGTCGTCCGCACCGTGAGCCGCCACGCCCGGGACGACGATTACGCGCTCACGGCCGCCGGCGGACTGCCCGGTGAGCTGAACAAGCATTGGCGGTCGCTCTCAGTGGCCAGCTTCGACTGCGAGTATGGCTACAGCTGCATGGGCTACGAGATCGCCGGGGCCTGGGGAGCCGCCATGGCGCTCCCCGATCGCACGGTGATCTCCTTCTGCGGGGATGGCTCCTACCTGATGGCCAACTCCGACATCTACGGTTCCGTGCTCTCCGGACACCGGTTCATCGTCGTGCTGTGCGACAACGCCGGCTATGCGGTCATCGACCGGCTCCAGACGTTCAAGGGCGCCCAGCACTTCAACAATCTGATCGAGCACGTCCGGGCGAGGGAGATCGCGTACGTGGACTTCGCGTCGCACGCGCGATCGATGGGTGCGATGGCCATCGAGGTCTCCAAGCTCGAAGAGCTGGAGGGCGCGCTCGAGCAAGCGCGAGAAGCCGACCGGACCGCGGTGATCGTGATCCGAACCGACCCCGAGACGTGGACGGGCGGGGATGCGTGGTGGGACGTGGGGGTCCCCGAGGTTTCGGAGCGCCACGAGGTCCTGGTGGCGAAGGCGGAGCACGAGGCGGAGCGCAAGCACCAGCGGGTTGGCCTGTGAGCGGATCGGCGGCGGTCCGGGACGCGGCGCCCGCGCGCCGGGGCAGCCAGCGGCAGGGCCATCCCACCATCCTGGACGTGGCGGAGCGAGCGGGAGTATCCAAGTCGTTGGTCTCACTGGCGCTTCGTGGCTCACCGAGGGTCCGCGAGGAGAAGCGGAAGGCCATCCTTCGGGCGGCCGAACAGCTCGGCTACCGTCCGAACGCCGTCGCCCGGTCGCTCGTCCGCAAGCGGACCAACGTCATCGGCGTGATGCTGTCCGATCTCCACAATCTCTACTTCGCGGAAGTCGTGGACGGGATCGAGGCCGAGGCCCTGTCCGCTCAGTACCGCGCCCTCATCAACACCGGCAGCCGCATGGCCGAGCGCGAGTGGGAGGCGATCGAAACCCTCCTGCAGCTTCGAACCGACGGGTTGATCCTGGCCGGGCCGGTCCTCCCTGCCTCGCTGATCCTCTCGGCCGCGTCATCGGTGCCCGTGGTCCTGGTCGCTCGGGCCTCGCGGTGGCCCTCGGTCGACTCGGTCACCAACGACGATCGAGCCGGTGCCCGGATGGCCGTCGACCATCTCGTGTCGTTGGGGCATCGAGACATCGCTCACGTCGACGGTGGGACGGGCGCCGGGTCCGCGTCTCGGCGGTCGGGGTACCTGGAAGCCATGCGCGATCACGGACTGGCTCGCGCTGCGGTCGTCGCCCCCGGCGCGTTCACCGAGGAGGGCGGTGCGGCAGGGATCGACCGCCTCCTCGCGTCGAAAGCGAGGCCCACCGCGGTGTTCGTGGCGAACGACCTGGCCGCGGTCGGCGCGCTCCACGCGCTGGAGCGACAGGGGGCCCGGGTCCCCGACGACGTGTCCGTCGTCGGGTACGACAACACGGCACTCGCCGCGCTCGGTCACATCGAGCTGACCACGATCGACCAGCCCAGGCGCGAGATCGGCGCCATGGCCGTCAGGCTCCTGTTGGAGCGGTTGGACGACGGCCGCGATCGGGGCCGTCACGTCGTGCTGACGCCGCGCCTGGTCGTCGGGGGGACGACCAGGCCGCCACGAGGCCGGGTCGTCGCCTCTACGCGAGCCCTGCGGTAACCGCTCGGAGCTTCCTCGCTGCCCGGGCAGCCCTGGCCAATGCTCCGTCCACCGAGGCGATCTGCAGCCTCCCCAGCTGGATGTTCACGGCGATGAATTCGTCCGGGTTCAGTGCGTGGAGGATACGGTCGCGGATGTAGCCGAGGGTGAAGACGTCGCCCCTGACGGCCGCCCGATCGCGGGCCACCGCGTCGACCAGGAGCTGCGCGGCCCACAGGTCGAAACGGGCCAGGTTGACGTCGGACGCTGGGCGGTAGCGAAGCTCCAGGTCCAGGGTCGACTGGGCGACATCGATGGCGGCCTGGCGGGCCCGGGCGACGTCGCGAACGCGAACGGCTCGATCGAGCGCACCGAGAACACTCGTCATCATCGGCCGGATCAGTCTCGGAACGTCCCCCGCCCCGTAGGCGTCCCACGCGGTCTTCATCCCGCGGACCGTCGACGACGCCGCCTGCCAATCCGGTGACGGGGCGGCGTCGATGATGCCGGTCGCGCCACGCTCCAGGGTCACGAGGTCGTCCGGCATCGGGCCCGAGGCCGCGTCCGTCGGGACCGCGAGCGCCAGCGCCTCGACATCTCCCCCACCGCCGGTGAAGAACTCGCCGTAGCCGGGGGCGAACAGCTTTTCCTCGGTCGTCCCGTCCATGTGGAGCTCCTCGGCCACCAGGCCACCGTCGATCGGGCCGAGCGGGCCGTCGAGCGTCCGGTCGACGGACGTCACGGTGACTTGCTCGAAGGCGATGCCGGGGGTGTTCTCCGGCCGGTAGGCGTTCCCGACCCTGGGTTCTGGGGGCATGATCATCGCCGCCGGTCCGTCCTTCCCCACGATCCAGGTGCCCTCCTTCGTCACGATGGCCCCGCCCTCGAAGTCGGCGACGTCCTCACCGAAGTACCAGACCGACCCGTCGTCGGCCTGGGCGTAGAGGTCGTACGCCACCTCCTGGATCCGCCCACCGAGATAGGCCATGTATTGGGAGACGAGCGTCTCGATCCGGCGGCCCTCCCACTGCACGATCCTCGTCTCGGGGAGCAGCGTGACCTCGGTCCGGAACCGCTTGCCGTCGACGTGACCCAGGAACAGGACCGAGGCCTGTCGAGACACCGGGAACAGGGGGTTCGTGACCTCGGTGGGGTGCGAGAAGGTCGGCATGCGAAGGTCGACCCGCCGGCTGTCCGGGGCCACGGTGAGGTGGGGCACCACGGGCTGGGGGATCTCCTTCGACCCCGGGGACCCGGGGGCGGCGGCCTCGCCGCCGCCCCCGGTGCACGCCCCGATCAGGAGCGTCGCCGCCAACCCCGCGCACAGGATCCGGGTTCGCATATCCACTCCCAGGGCGGCTAGGCGGAGGGCGGGGTGAACCGGACGAGCTCCTCCCGGTCGGAGCCCCCGGACACGCCGATAGCGAGCACCACGCCGGTCCCCCTCGCGTAGAGCTTGTACTCGAGGATCCTTCGCTCGAGCGGCGTGGTCTCCTTGGTCAGCAGGACATCACGGAAATGACCGAACGGCACTTGCGCCTGCTCGACCAGGCTGAGGATCTGCGCCGCATCCTCCGCCTCCCCCGCGTAGTACTCCTGCCGGTAGGACAGGCCGACCTGGAGTTCGGCCGGCATGACCACGCCGGGCTGGGCGCCATCGACCCCCGCCTCCCACGACCCGGCCGTGCTGACGACCTTGCCGTCCTCGTACTCCTTCGTGTTCTCCCCCAGGTACCACACGTTCCCGCAGGTGTCCTGGGCGTACCAATCGAACGTGTTCTCCACCAGATGGCCACCCTCGGTCACCACGTCGTGGACCACCGTCGCGTCGATGCCCAGGATCCGTTTCGAATGAGTCGTGACGGTCACCTTGACCTTCTGCGAGGACCCCCGGGGATCGGTCTCTCGGTACACCCACCTGGCGCCCCGCGGGAACGGGAGATATGGGTTGTCGATCCGCGCCACGAAGTCGGCCGGATCGAGGGTCACCGGATCGCTTCCCTGAGGGAGTGTTCGCGGACACGCCGTAGCTGCGGTGGCGATCCCACCCTGCACGCCCCCGATGAGCAGCATGACCGCGACACCCAGTCCTGCCAGCTTGCGATCCATCACGACCTCCTCCTCGGAGCCGTTCCGTCAGTCGGAGTCCGACTCGGCGTCGGCGGAGCCATCGTCGTCGCTCTCCTGCCCGATGACCTCGAAGTTCGAATCGAGGCCGATCTCGACCACGCGTCCGTCGTCGAGGCGAACCTCCACCCCGTACGCCGCGCCGTCGTCGCCAGCCTCGGTCTCGATGACGGTCCCGCCGCCCGTGTGCTGGAGCGCGGCCGCGGTGGCCTTCTCCAATGCCGAGCCGGTGAGTGGCCGGTCGTCGCCCCCCGTGGCGATGGCCACCCCCGCGCCCCCACCGATGAGGGCGACGGCCAACGCGCCGCCCCCGATCCACCTGGTCTTTCGATCCATCGGTCGCTCCTCTCGTCTCAAGTCCCCGGTCAATCACTCCTGCCTTCGTAGCGTGACCGCCTGCTGGTGAGAGGAACGTGAGTCGAGGATGAGAGGCGCGCATCGGGGATGCGGAGCCTGACCGCCGCACCACCCTCCGGTCGGTTCGCTGCCTCCACCGTTCCACCGTGCGCCTCGGCCACGGCTCGTACGATGGCCAGCCCCAGCCCCGAGCCGGCGTCCCGATCCGGCCGCGACCGGGGGGCGTCCGGGCGGGCGAACGCCTCGAAGGCGTTGCGGAGGAAGGCGGCCGGGAAGCCTTCACCGGTATCGCGAACCTCCAACGAGAGGAAGCCGCCGGCGTGACCGACCTCGATGGTCACCGTCCCCTGCGGCGGCGTGGAGCGGACGGCGTTGTCCAGGAGATTGCCCACCGCCTGCCGCATCCGCAGGGGATCGACGCTCGACCGCAGGCCCGTCGGCACCCGAGCCTCGATGGCCACACCCGCTTGCCTGGCCCGGGCGGCGAAGGCATCCACCTCGCCACCGACGAGCTCGGCCACGTCGACCTCCTTCCGCCGCACCGGAACCCTCCCCCGGTCCGCTCGGGCCAGGACCAGGAGGTCCTCAGCCAGCCGGGCCAGCCGCTCGGTCTCATCGGCCGCGCTTCGGAGCGCCGCCTCGAGGTCCTCCGGGCTTCGAGCCCGCCGGAGCGCTAGATCGAGCTCGATCCGCAAGTTGGCAAGCGGCGTCCGGAGCTCGTGGCTGGCCTCGTCCACGAACCGCCGTTCCCGCTGGAGCGCCTGCTCCAGCCGGTCGAGCATCTCGTTCAGGGTCTCCCCCAGCCTGGCGACCTCGTCACCGGTGCCCGCCGGTGGGAGACGGCGGCCCGGCTCCGATGCCGAGATGGCCGCGGCCTGGATCCGCATCCGCTCCACCGGGCGGAGCGCCGCGCCCGCAACGAGCCACCCGACCCCGCCGGCCAGGACGAGGACCAAGGGACCACCGACGGCCATGAGCGCTGCCAGGCGAGCCAGGGCCTCGTGCTGGTCGTCCAGGGACGCGCCCACCACCAGGACCCGATCGCCGGCGATCGGG
>JBOGVH010000067.1:0-6069 GCA_050695235.1 Actinomycetota bacterium | reverse complement strand
GGTGAGCGCAACGCCGTCGGCGGCGACGACCGTGAAGCCCCGTTCGTCCCGGATCATCGCTACGGGGGCACGCTCGACCACCGAGATCCGGATCGTTCCGGGCAAGCGCCGCGACACCGTTGCGGTGGCGACCCATGGATCTGATTCGAGGCGCCGCTCGACGGCCCCGGGATCGAACCACAGGACGTTCGTCGACGACGAGAGATCAGCCAGCCGCACCACCTCGGCGCGGGTCAGGCTCGTCGTCCCGACCACCTCCAGATGACGCAGGTGAAGCAGCGACGACCGGGAAACCATGAGCGAGGTCGCGACGATGATCACCGCCGCGGCGATCACCGCAGCGACCAGGCGCCGGCCGCGAACGGCGGCGACGAGCTCAGTGAGGCGCGAGGTCGAAGTGGCCAACGAGGTGGACCTCCGGATCGAGATGGACGCCGGAGCGGGCGTGGACCAGATCCTGCATCTTCGCGATGAGCTCGACGACGTCGGATGCCTTCGTCCCCTCGGCGGCAACGATGAAGTTCGCGTGCTTCGCCGAGACCACCGCGCCCCCAGCGGACAGACCCTTGCCACCGGCTTCCTCGATCAACCGGGCGGCGTGATCTCCCGGTGGGTTCTTGAAGACGCTCCCGCAGTTCGGCTCGGCCAGCGGTTGCGTGCGCCGCCGCCACTCCCGCGCTTCCTCCATCAGCCGGCGGATCTCCGAACCGTCCGCCGGCGCCAGGCCCACCGTCCCTCCCACGACCACGGCGTCCGCGGGGAGGTCGCTGTTCCGGTAGCGGAACCTGGCGTCGGCTGCGGAGACGACCCGAGCCGCCTGGGTGGCGAGCTCGAAGACGTCCACCGACTCCACCGCCTCGGCGACCTCGCGGCCGTGGGCCCCGGCGTTCATCCGGATGGCCCCACCGAACGACGCCGGGATGGCCACCCCGAACTCGAGCCCCGTCAGCCCGTGCGACAGCGCCACGCCGGCGAGCGCGGGGAGCGGCATCGCCCCGCCGGCCGTGATCCGGTCTCCGCTCCTCGCGGCCCACCGGTATCCCCGCCCCAACCGAAGGACCAGTCCATCGAACCCCCGGTCGGCCACCAGGATGTTCGATCCCTTGCCGATCACCACCACCGGGATGTCTGCCTGGCGGACGGCCTCACCTGCCGCCACCAGATCGCGTTCGGACTCGGGCTCCAGGTACAGGGCCGCGGGACCGCCGATCCGAAACGATGTCAGGGGCGCGAGGAGGAACCCGGTACGGACGCGCTCGCCGCAGGCCGCCCGAAGGATCGACTCGGCCCGCCGTAGGGCGTCGGTCACGATGCATCCCCCAGCCGCTCCAGGACCTCCTCGGTGATCATCGGGATGTCGCCGGCACCCATCATCAGGACGAGATCGCCCTCGCGCACCTCCGCCACCAGGAAACGCACGACGTCCTTTCGGTGCGGCAGGTATGCGACCCGTTGCCCGGGGGCCGCGGCCGTGAGCGCGTTCACCACCAACTTGCCCGTGACCCCTGGGATCGGATCCTCGTCGGCGTGGTACACGTCGGTCACCACGGCGAGATCCACCCCGGCGAGGCTCTCGCCGAGCTCTTGCGACAGCGCGCGGGTCCGCGTGTACCGATGCGGCTGGAACACAACCACCACGCGCGAGCGATGATCGACCGGCGCAGCCTCCAGCGTCGTCGTGACCTCGGTGGGGTGATGCGCGTAGTCGTCGTAGAACGCCGCGCCTCGCGCCGCGCCCCGGAACTCCAGGCGCCGCTTCACTCCCGTGAACGAGGAGAGCGCCTCGGCCGCCTCCGCCGGCGGCACCCCGACCTCCCGGGCCGCGAGCAGCGCGGCCGTCGCATCGAGGATGGTGTGCGCGCCGATCACCTGGAGGCGAAGCTCCACCGATCCGCCGTCCTCCATGATCACCGTTCCCCGGGCATGGCCCGCCTCCCCGCCGATGGTCACCCGCACCGCGTTCCCGGGATCGCAGCCGTACGTGACCGCGGTGGTCCCCGATCGTTCCAGGACGGCCCGTGTGCCGGGGTCGTCGCCGCACGCCACCACCCTCGCGGCCTGCCGGACGAAACTGGCGAACGCCCCTTCGACCGCCGGCCGTCCGGCCGGATAGAAGGCGTGGTGGTCCGCCTCGACGTTGGTGATCACCGCCACCTCAGGATGGAACAGCAGGAACGAGCCGTCGCTCTCGTCCACCTCCACGACGAACAGGTCCCCCCGGCCGTGCTTGGCCCCGGAGCCGATCTCGTTCAGGTCGCCGCCCACCACGAAGCTGGGGTCGAGGCCGGCTCGTTCCAGGATCACCGACAGCATCGACGTCGTCGTGGTCTTGCCGTGGGTACCGGCCACCGCGAGGGTCCGAAGGTCCGCGGCGAGAGCCGCCAGGACCTGAGCCCGGGCGAGGACCGGCAGACCGAGACGCCGCGCCTCGCGGAGCTCGACGTTTCGATCCAGGACGGCCGAGGACACGATGACGGCGTCGGGGTCACCCACCTGTTCGGGCTTGTGGCCGACGAAGACGGTGGCCCCCAGGGCCCGGAGCTCGTCCAGCCCTCGGTCCTTGAGGTCCGAGCCGGCGACCGTCACCCCTCGCGCGATCAACATGCGAGCGAGCGAACGCATGCCGTATCCCCCGATACCGATCAGGTGGACGGAACGGATCCCCGAGAGATCCGGGACCTCGAGCGTGGCGACGCTGCCCCGCGGTGGAACGAACGCGTCGCTCATCCCTCGGCCGCCTCCGCCACCACCTTCGCCAGGGCTTGGGCCGCGTCGGGCCGGCCCACGGCCGACGCGCGCTCCGCCATCGCTCGAAGGCGTGGCCGATCCTCGAGGAGGCCGGTCACCTTGGATGCAAGGAGCTCGCCGGTGAGGGCGTCGTTCATGATGACCATGGCCGCTCCCGCGCGCTGAACGGAGCGCGCGTTCGCCTCCTGGTGGCGGCCCGTCGCGTACGGATAGGGCACGAGGATCGACGGTAGGCCGCACACGGTGACCTCGGCGACGGTGGTGGCGCCCGACCTCGACACGACCAGGTCGGCCACGGCGTAGGCGAGCTCCATGCGGTCGAGGAACGGGAGCGCCCGCACGAGCAGCGGGCCCCCCCGGGGCAGCCGACGCTCCGTCTCCTGAAAGTGTCCGGTCCCGGTGAGGAGCACCACCTGCAGGTCGCTCCGGTCGCGTAGACGTTCGAGCGCGTCGGTCATCGAACGGTCGAGGTGGAGCGCGCCCTGGCTCCCGCCGAACGCGACGACCGTCGCCCGGCCGGCCTCCAACCCCAGGGTCGATCGGGCCTCAGCGGCAAACGCGGTCCGGTCCGGTCGCACGGCGAGGATCTCCTCGCGGACCGGGTTCCCCGTGACCTCGGTGACGATGCGCCTGGGAAGCAGACGCGCCGTCTCACCGAACGACAGCGCGACCGTCCGTGCGGCCCGGGACAGCACCCGGTTGGCCAGCCCGGGGACGGCGTTCTGCTCGTGGAGCACGAGCGGGCGCCGCCACCGGATCGCGGCGAGCGAGGCCGGGGCGCTCACGTAGCCGCCCATCCCAACCACGACGTCGGCCCGCGCCACCAGGGGACGGCACCGACCGATGGATCGCAGCGCCCAGAGCGGTGCCGTTGCGGCACCGAGCGAGAGCTTCCTCTCGAACGGCCGTGCTTCGACCGTCGTGAGCGGGAACCCTGCCGCGGGGACGAGCTCCGCTTCGAGCCCGCCGGCGGTCCCCACGAACGCGACCCCGGCCCCATGCCGCTCGGTCAGCTCCTTCGCCAGGGCGAGCGCGGGGAATACGTGCCCCGCGGTGCCGCCCCCCGCGATCACCACCCTCATCGGGTCGTCCGGGCCCGAGCGCTCTGCGAGGCGTTCCCCGCCTTGCCGATGTTCACCAGGATCCCCACGGCGGCGAGCGACACGACGAGGGACGACCCGCCGTACGAGAGCATCGGGAGCGGTACGCCGGTGATCGGCAGCAGGCCGGTGACGGCCCCGAGGTTCACCACGATCTGGAGACCGAACCACGAGACGATCCCCGACGCGAGGAGCCGGCCGAACACGTCCGGCGCACGAGCCGCGATCCGGATCCCGGCGTAGATCAACACGCCGAACGCCACCAGCACGACGATCTCACCGATGAGGCCGAGCTCCTCGCCGAGGATGGAGAAGATGAAGTCCGTGTGCGCGTTGGGGACATACATCCATTTCTGGCGGCTGGTCCCCAGCCCCACCCCGAACCATCCGCCCGATCCCAGTGCGATGAGTGACTGGATCAGCTGGTATCCCGTGTTCTTCGCGTCGGCCCAGGGGTGAAGGAACGACAGGAAGCGAGCCCGCCGGTATCCCTCCGCCATGATCAGCGCGAACCCGATCGCGAGGCCGAGGATCCCCACCGCTGCCAGGTAGCGGAGGCGAACACCCGCCGCGAACACCAACAGGAACACCGAGCCCGCCAGGATGACCGCGGTTCCCAGGTCGGGTTGCAGGATCACCATCCCGCACACGAGCACCGCGACGGGAAGGAGCGGCAGGGCGAAGTGCGTCGGCTCGTCCATCCGGCTCCACTTGCGAGCCAGCACGGTCGCGACGAACACCACGAGCGCCAGCTTCGCCAGTTCCGATGGTTGGATCGTGATCGGTCCGAGCGAGATCCATCGCGACGAGCCGTACGCTTCGATCCCCGAGGTCGGGTGGAGCACCAGCGCGAGCAGAACCACCGTGAACCCAAGGAGGGGAACCGCCAGGCGCTGCCATGCCTCGTAACGCATCCGCGAGGTGACGACGAGGGCGACCGCCCCGACGACCGCGTACGCCGCCTGCCGCTGGAAGAACAGGAAGCTCGAGCCGTACTGCGCGTACGCCGACACCGAGCTCGCCGACAGCACCATGATGAGGCCCCCGGTGGTGAGGAACGCGGTGGCTCCGATCAGCATGGTGAGGTTCCGCCGTGCCGTGACCTCCGTCCGGGACCGAGGCCCGTGCATGGCGTCGCGACGAGCCACCAGGCGGAGCCGAGGTCCGGCCGGCGCCACCACCTCAACGCGGGCCATCGGCCATCTCCTCTGCCAACCGCCGGGCGGCCCGAGCGAATCGCTCCCCGCGCTCGGCGTAGTCGCGGAACATGTCCCAACTGGCGCAGGCCGGCGCGAGCAGGACGGTGCCCCCCCGCGGGGCCAGCTCGAATCCCTCGCGCACCGCTTCCTCGATCGAACCGGCTTTGCTCACGGCCACCTTGGACTCGAAGAGCACGGCGATCTCCGGCGCCGCCTCTCCGATCGCAACCACGGCGGACAGCGCCGGCGCGGCCTCCGCGAGCGGCGACAGGTCGACGCCCTTGGCCACGCCCCCGGCGATCAGGACGACATCGTGCCGGCCCGACAGCGCGTGGAGCGCCGCATGGACGTTCGTGGCTTTGGAATCGTCGAGGAAGGTGACGGATCCCACCCGGACGACCTCCTCGCCGCGATGTGGGAGGGGAACGGTCCGGCGCAGGCCCTCGGCCACCGAGCCGGCGGGGAGACCGAACGACAGGGCCGCGGCGGCCGCGGCTGCCGCGTCGGCCCGGAACCCAACGGCGTCGGACACCGGGGTCCCCAGGCGGGCCTCGCCGTCCACCCGAGCGACGAGCTCCCGGCCCACGAAGCCGACCTCTCCGTCGCCCGGCGGACCCATCCGGAACCACACGACCGGACACGGGGCGCCCACGGAGATCTCCCTCCCCCGATCATCGTCCGCGTCCCCGACGTGGACGTCGTTCTCGTTCTGACGCGCATAGACGCGTGCCTTGGCCTCGGCATAGCGCTCGAACGACCCGTGCCAGTCGACGTGGTCCTGCGCCACGTTCAGCAGGACCGAGACGCGTGGATGCAGCCAGTGATGGAACCGCAGCTGGAACGAGGAGGCTTCAACTGCCAACGCCGCGTGTCCCTCTCTCGCGGCCAGGGAGAACGCGTGACCGATGTTGCCGCACGCCGCCGCGTCGAGGCCGGCGGCCTGCATCATGGCGGCGACCATCATCGTGGTCGTGGACTTGCCGTTCGTCCCGGTCACCGCAACGAACGGCACGTGGCACAGC
>JBOGVH010000066.1:0-13532 GCA_050695235.1 Actinomycetota bacterium | reverse complement strand
ATCTTCGGGCCGACGGACACGTCCGTCCGCGGCGGCGCCATCAGCTTCTGGTACAAGGAGGTCCACCCGCACGACCTGGCCACGATCCTGAACGGGGAGGGTGTGGCGGTCCGGGCGGGCCACCACTGCAACCAGCTGGTGATGCGGCGGTTCGGGCTCCCGGCGACAACCAGGGCCTCGTTCTACGTCTACAACACGAACGACGAGGTGGACGCGCTGGTCGCCGCGCTGGCCAGGGCGGAAGAGGTGTTCGGCTTCTAGCGTTGGAATGCAGGGCTGGCTCGTCTGCCGGCCGAAGGGGCGAACCGTGGCACTCGACGAGATCTACAAGGAAACCATCCTCGACCACTACAAGAACCCGCGGAACAAGCGCGAGCTCGCGGGGGCGGAGCTCTCGTGCTCCCGGAACAACCCGCTGTGCGGCGACGAGATCACGGTCTTCGTCCACGAGGAGGACGGGAAGGTAGCGGGGGTCACGTTCCTGGGGCAAGGGTGCTCCATCTCCCAGAGCTCGGCCTCGATGATGACCGAGGCGGTGAACGGAAAGTCGGTCCAGGACGCCGAGCGGCTGATCGGCGACTTCCGGGGGATGATGGCCGGCGACGCGGAGCCCGACGAGGACGAATTCGGCGAGCTGGTCGCGCTGAAGGGCGTGGTGAAGTACCCGATCAGGGTGAAGTGTGCCGTGCTGGCCTGGGACGTGCTCCAGGAGGCGCTCTCGGGGGGCGACGGCAAGGCGGCGGGCGCGGCCGCTCACTAGCCGTGCGTTCGGCTCGGTCGGATCACGCTTGCCTGGCCGGATGCTGGACCAGGGAAGGCTCCAGCAGCCGCTGGATCACTCGACCTACCGTCGGGGGTCCATGGCGAAGGCCCTCCTCATCCCCGGTCCCGGAAGCTTCTCGATCGTGGCGAACCGCTCACTCTGTTCGAGCACCTGATCGAGGCATCCGCAGACGAACTCCTCGACGACTCGATCGGTGGCCAACCGATCGTTCGACGCTTTGATCCACTCGTTGAAGTCTCGGAACCGCACCTGATTCTCGACCTCGTCCGCCAACCACTCATCCATCGTCGACCTCCGGGATGGCGATCGGCAGCCAGCCTGGCGCGTCCTCGAACGGCGTCACCGACGGGTCATTGAGGATGGCGGCCTCGAACACATGCTCCGTGCGCGTGAGCTCGAACACCTTCCGAACGCTCTCCGAGCTGTTCGCCACGACCAGGACGCTTCCGTTCTCGGTGGCGCGGATGTGCGCCCGCAGTATGGCGTGAACCCCGGTGGAATCGACGAAGCTTAGGTCCCTGAAGTCCAGCACCACCCTGGCGGGCTCCAGCCGGTCGACCGCCTCCAGGGCCCGCTCCAGCAGGGGGACGGTCCTCAGGTCGAGCTCACCGAAGGCGCTGATCCGGGCCACGCCATCCCGGCGCTCGGCACGGATAGTGAAGGGGTGCCTGCTCGGAATTCGACATTCCTGGCCTCCAGACGCTGCTTCCGGCGGCTCTCTCGGATTCGGCACTGGATCTGGGTCGCCTCAATCGGCCGGTACTGGGGCCAGGTCTCTGGAGTATAGGCCGGTGCCCCAGGCGGGCAACGGCCATTCATCCCATCGCCTTCCTCCAAGGAGTGCAGAAGCGGAGGTCCCTGCCGGCGCCCGGGATCAACCGAGCGCGTCGTAGCGACGTTCGCAGGAGATACGCTTCCTCCGGTGGGATCGGTCAAGCTCACGCTCGCGCTCGCCCTCGTTCTCCTCGGGATGCTGGCGGCCGGGATGGGCCCGGCCACCGCCCAATCCGCCGAATCCATCCATCGATACGAGGTCGTGATCCAGATCCAACGGGACGATTCGATCGTCGTGCGGGAGACGATCGACTACGACTTCGGCACCGCCCAGCGTCACGGGATCTTCCGAGACATCCCGACGACCTTTCGATACGACGATGCCCATGACCGGACGTACCCGCTGGACGCGGTGTCGGTCACGGGATCGCCGGGCACTCCCGTCCAGTACGAGACGGAGGATGCCGGAGCAGGTACGACGAGGATCAGGATCGGCGATCCGGATCGAACCATCACCGGCCGGCACACCTACGTGATCACCTACCGGATGGGTGGGGCCCTGAACGGGTTCCCCGATCACGACGAGCTGTACTGGAACGCGATCGGGCCGGACTGGTCCGCCCCATCCAACAGGCGAAGGTGACGGTCGCGGTCCCCGGTCCGATCGATCGGATCGCTTGCTTCGCGGGACCGGCCGGCTCGAGCCTGGCCTGTGAGAAGAGCGCCGTGAAGGACGGGACCGCCTCCTTCGCTCAAGCGTCGCTCGATCCCTACGACGCGTTCACCGTGGTGGTGGGCCTTCCCAAGGGCATCGTGGCCGAACCGGCCCCCATCCTCACGGAGCGTTGGACTCTTCGCCGAAGCTTCACCGCCACCCCGTTCACCGTCGGGGGCTCGCTCCTGCTCGCCGCCCTGGTCGTCGGGGGGTTCGGTCGCATGGTCTGGAGGACGGGGCGAGACCGGCGCTATCGGGGTTCCGAAGTGGACGTGCTGATGGGCGCGCCGGCGGAGACCCCCGAACAGACCGTCGCCCTGTTCGAGGGCGACGCATCCGGACCCGTCGAGTTCGCGCCGCCGCTCGGGCTGCGGCCTGGCCAGATCGGGACCCTGGTCGACGAGGTGGCCAACCCTCTGGACGTCACCGCGTCGGTCATCGACCTCGCCGTCAGGAAGTACCTGGTGATCGAGGAGATCCCCAAGAAAGGATGGTTCGGCAAGCCGGACTGGAAGCTCACGAAGCTGAGGGACCCCGACCGCGAGCTCCTCGAGTACGAACGGGAGCTGCTCGACGGCCTGTTCGAGGACGGGCAGGAGGTCAACCTGTCGAACCTGCGGACGAAGTTCGTCTCGCGCCTCCACCGCGTGCAGGACGCGCTGTACCGCGACGCGGTCGGAAAGGGGTGGTTCGCGGGGCGACCCGACCGCATCCGGGGGCGGTGGGTGGCCGCGGGGATCGGCGTCCTGGTCGTGGGCGGGGTGCTCGAGTTCGCGGTGGTCAGGTGGACCCGTCTGGCCCTCCTCCCACTGGCGGTGATCCTGGCCGGACTGTTGCTGATCCTCGGCGCGAAATGGATGCCACGACGGACGGGCACGGGAACGGGGTTGGTCCGGCGGGTTCGGGGGTTCCGGACCGTGATCGCCACGGCGGAGACGAACTTGGCCAGGTTCGCCGAGAGGGAGAACCTGTTCACGCGGTACCTTCCCTACGCGATCGTGTTCGGCCTGACCGAGAAATGGGCACGAGCCTTCGAGGTCCTGGGCGAGCCGCCGCCGGACACGACGTGGTACGTCTCGTCGAACGCCTTCGCCTACGGCGCGTTCTCCGATGCCATGGACGGCTTCACCGTGACCACCGCGGGCACGATCGCCTCGACGCCCGGGGGTTCGGGAGGTAGCGGATTCGGCGGCGGCTCCGCGGGCGGAGGCGGGGGCGGCGGGGGCGGCGGATCCTGGTGAAACCGGGATGATCCTGGTAGGTCCGAGGGATCGCGCGGAAGCGGTCTCGTTCGGCGGAGCCGCTAGAGTTGACCGCATGTTCCTGCGGGAGAACGAGGAGGGGAGCCGCATCGCCCCGTATCTTCGGACGGGGCAGAGCATGCTCGACCTCGGAGCGGGAACGGGATTCATGGCCCGATGGCTCCGCGACAGGACCGGCGTGCGTCCCACGCTCTGCGATCTGGTCGACTACGGCAATCGCGATGCGACGATGCCGTTCGTCCTCCAGTCCGATCCCGTCCGGGTACCGTTCGAGGATGCCTCGTTCGACGTCGTCTTGCTGATGTTCGTGTTCCATCACATGGAGCGGTGGAGCGAACAGGAGCACCTGCTCGATGAAGCGCTGCGGATCGCCAGGGAACGCGTGATCATCGCCGAGGACACGCCGAATTCCAAACTGGATCGCGCCTTCAACACGGCCTGGGATTGGCTTCTGAACATCCGCCACGACGTTCCCACGCCCTTCACGTTCCGAGACGTCGAGCAGTGGACGACGCTGTTCAAGGAGCGGGACGTCTCGATCGCCCACCTCGAGACGTACCGGCCGATGTGGCCCACCCTGGGGACCTACCCTCACTCTGTCTTCGTCCTGGACCGCTAGCGGCATGGAGATCGTGTTCTCCGAGGACGGACGGGACTTCGTCCGCCGGGACTGGTCGAACCTGGTCACGGCGGACCCGGCGGGGACGTTCTTCCACACGCCGCAGTTCCTCAAGCTGTACTGGGAGGAGTTCGTTCACGGCCAGGAGCAGCTGCTCCTGGCCTTCGCCGAGGAGGACGGGGCCCAGGTGGGCGCCGTGGCCTTCGAGCGCTCCGGCACAAGACTTCGGTTCCTGGGAGGGACCGAGGTGACCGACTACATGGGGCCGGTCGCCCTCCCCGAGGCTGCGGGCGGCTTCGCCAAGGAGCTGCTGGCGGCGCTGGAGCATCGTGACGACTGGACTGAGGCGGACCTCCGCGGCCTGCCCGAGGATCGCCAGTGGCTCCAGCGGCTCGCTGAAGCCGCTGCGGGGCAAGGGTTCCACGTCGAGGTGGCCGATGACACCAATGGGATCGCGCCCTTCGTGCCGCTCCCCGGCTCCTACGACGAGTACCTGAACTCGCTCCCCGCGAAGCTCCGTCACGAGATCCGACGCAAGGCCCGCAGGCTGGAGGCGGAGGCCGGACCCTACCGGATCTGCCTGGCCCACGCGGACACGTTGTCGGAATACCTCGATCGGTTCGTGGAGCTTCACAAGCGAAGCGACGGGCCCAAGGGCGTGTTCCTCCAGTCGGGCATGGAGATCTTCTTCCGCAGGCTGGGAGAGGAGTTCCTCCCACGGGGGATCTTCAACCTGACCTTCATCGAGGTCGGTGCGGAGAAGGTGGCCGGGACGGTGGGCTTCCGGTTCGAGGGGATCTCCTACCTGTACAACTCGGCCTTCGACCGTTCGTGGCGGCGCCTCTCGCCTGGGATGGTGCTGGTGGCCGAGGACATCCGGATCGCCATCGAGGGCGGGTGCAGAGGGTTCGACATGCTGAAGGGGGAGTACGACTACAAGTACCGGTTCGGCGCCAATCCGCGTTCCATCAAGCGTCTGTCGATCTCCCACTAGTCACTGGAGACGGACCCCGTGGCGATGGTCACTCCGGACTCGTCCCGGACGATCACGGTCTCGAACGATCGGAGGTTCGAGGACGTGACGAGCCAGCTCGAGGCCTCGCCACCGTCGCTGAACTCCATCGCATGCAACTGGATGGTTCGGCCGTCCCGGGTGGAGAGGGTGACGGTGGCCTGGCCCTCCATGCCCGGAGCTCGAACCAGGACCAGCACCCAGGACTGTTCCACCTTCGAGTCGTAGACCACCGCGCTTCCCTCGAGCTGTTGGGAACCCTGCGGGCGAAGCTTTGCCACGCGAACGTTCTCGCCTCCGAGCGCTTCCAAGAGCGTCGCATACTTGGTCGCCGACGCCTCGTACCGGGCGGCGCGGTCGTTGGCCCACAGCGCCCAGGTCACGGAGCCGGCCACCAGGACCACGGCCGCGGCCCGGGCCACCCACCTGATCCGACGGCGACCGGACCCGCTCGGGGTCGTCTCCTCCGCCCAGTCGCCCTGCAGCTCCGACAAGACCCGATCCTTCAGCTCTTCAGGCGGGGCCAGCTCGTGCGCGGCCCTGGCGAACGTGCTCATGCCCTCGGCAAGCGCGGCCATGTCCCGGCGGCAACCGGAGCAGCCGCGGAGATGCCGGCGCACCTGCACGTCGGCCGGCTCGTCCAGCGTCCCAAGCAGATGCTCGGCCAGCTGGTCGCGCACCTCGTCACATCTCACGCCGTGGCTCCAGTTCCTCCCGCAACTTCAACAGTGCGGTCCTGATCCTCGTCTTGGCCGTGCCGAGCGGGATCCCCTCGAGCTCCGCCACCTCGGCGCTGGTCTTGCCCCCGAAGTACGCCAGCTCGAGCGCGGCCCGCTGCCCTGGCGAGAGGGTGGTCATGGCCCGGCGGGCCCTGGCCGCCAGGTCCCCCGTCTCGGCCACCTCGTCCGGGCCGGGCTCTGCCGAGACGTCGACCCCGGGCCGGGCGGCCTCCGCCGTCCGTGCCTCGAGGACCCGCCGGCGGAGCGCATCGATGGCCAGGCTCCTGGCGACCAGGAGCACCCACGTGTCGAGCCGTCCCCGGTCGTGGTCGAATCGGTCGGCGCTTCGCCACAGCTTCACGAACGTGTCCTGCACCAGGTCCTGCGCCGCCGGCTCGTTCCCCAGCATCACGATTCCCAAGCCATAGATGCGCGCGGCGAAGCGCTCGTACAGGACTTCGGCCGCCGCCGGGTCCCGTTGGCCGAACGATCGCATCAGCGATTCGTCCGGACGCTGCTCCTTCGATCGCACGCGCGGCACGGTACTCGGAAGGAGTACGCATGGGAACCGGGCCCGGCTCTGGGGACGGTGGTGGGTGGTGCGCTACTCGACGTAGGCCCGGATGTTCTCGAGGACGAGGGTCGCGAGGTCCTCGTCCCCCCCGATCACCAGGTTCCCCTCGTCGAGGTAATGCTCGGCGGGAACGCGCCGCCCGGCGACCAGGGCGAACGCGGGCGCCCGGCCATCGATGAAGGCGTCCGGCTTCTTGTCCTCCGGCGGCGACTCTCGCGCGGCCAGGCCCCAGTGCCAGCTCCCCTCGCCCACGCCCTCCAGGTCAACCTGGATGCTCTTCCCGGGGAAGGACAGGCCGGCCAGGCCCAGGGCATAGGGCAGCATGCGGATGCCCATGTCGTTGACGAGGTACAGGGGCCAGTGTTGGAGGTTCTCCTCCAGGCCCGCGCCGAGGCGGATGTCCTCCCCGTGGAGCCACCATTCGATGATCCGCGACTGGATGAGATACCGGACCCCGATCTCGCCGGCTACCCACGGGACCCAGGTCGCCAGCCACTCGTCATCGGCGATGAGGCCCGCCCGAGACAGGAACGCGTCGGCCCCCCGGCCCCAGTCGGTGAGGATCTGCCGTGTGGACAGGTCGTTCCGCACCGTCACGGCCCACTCGTTGAACCCGTTCACCCAGAACTCGCCGTCGTTGGCCTGGCGAAATGCCTCGAACTCGACCGCCGGATCGCCCCCCACGACCTGGGCCGCGGCGGTCTCCTGGGCGGCCAGGTGGGCCATGATGTCGCGGTTGCGCCACCCCACGCAGACGCTGTCCCGGTCCCAGGCCTCGGGCACCGTGTACTGGACGGTGCGGCCCAGGCGCTCTCGCTCGGCCTGGGCGATGCCCAACAACTCGGTACGGTTCAGGCTCACCCGCGCTTCCCCTGGTCGTGGATCGACGTCCTGCCGGCGCCGCGGCGGATTGTACCCTCGGGCCGATGCGGGTCCTGATCGCGCCGGACAAGTTCCGCGGGACGCTCACGGCCGCCCAGGCCGCTCGCGCGGTGGCGTCGGGGTGGCGCCGCGCCCGCCCCGGCGACACGGTCGTCGAGGTGCCGATGGCCGATGGCGGGGAGGGCACGCTGGACGCCCTGGTGGAGGCACTGGACGGGGCGCGTCACCCTGCGAGCGTCAACGGCCCGCTGGGCGATCCGGTCGATGCCGAGTACGGGATCGTCCCCGGACCCTCCGGCGTGACCGCCGTGGTGGAGATGGCCCGGGCCTCCGGGCTCGTGCTGATCGGGGAAGCCCGCCGCGACCCGACACGGACCTCCACCGGCGGAACCGGTGAGCTGATCCGCGCCGCCCTTGGTCATCGGCCGGCCGAGGTCATCGTGTGCATCGGAGGGAGCGCGACGAACGACGGGGGTGCCGGCCTGGCACAAGCGCTCGGGGTTCGGCTGCTGAACGCGTCCCGCGGTGAGATCGGTCCGGGCGGCGCGTCGCTCCTCGATCTGGAGCGCATCGACGCCTCTGGTCTGGAACCAGCCGTCACCAGGACCCGGTTCCTGGTCGCCTGCGACGTTGACAACCCGCTCACGGGTCCCCGGGGGGCCTCTGTCGTCTACGGGCCGCAGAAGGGCGCCACCTCCGCCGACGTCCTGCTGCTTGACCGGGCCCTCGGCCATATGGCCGCGGTCATTTACCGGGACCTCGGACTGGACGTCCGCGGCCTCGCCGGAGGCGGTGCGGCTGGGGGGCTCGGGGCCGGGATGGTGGCGTTCCTGGGGGCCCATCTTCGGCCGGGGGTCGATGTGGTGATGGACGCGGTGGGCCTGGACCGCCGTGTGGCGGCGGCCGACCTGGTGGTCACAGGGGAGGGGGCGGTGGATCGGCAATCCCTCCACGGGAAGGTCCCCGATGGCGTGATCGGGGCCGCCCGGGCGGCGGGGGTGCCCGCCATCGTGCTGTGCGGGCGAGCCGAGGCCCGGCTCCTCGACGTCCCGGTGTTCGATCTCGTCGGCCGGTTCGGGGAGTACCGGGCGATGACCGACGCCCGGGCGGCGCTGGAGGACCTGGCTGAGGAGGTCGCCACGGGGCTTCGGGGGCTATCGTCGGACCCATGAGCGGGGCGATCGACCGGTTCCTCGAGGCCGCCGAGGTGCTCGGGCACGATGTGGAGGTTCGCCGGTTCCCCGAAGGGACGAAGACGGCGGCCGACGCCGCTCGCGCCGTGGGATGCAGCATCGGCCAGATCGTGAAGTCGCTCGTGTTCATGGCCGACGGTCGCGCCGTACTCGCGCTCACGTCGGGAGCCAACCGCGTGGATACGGCCAAGCTGGCGGTTCTTTCGGGCGCGACACAGGCCAGGCGGGCGAACGCCGACGAGGTGAGGGCCGCCACCGGGTATGCCATCGGGGGAACGCCTCCGTTCGGGCATCCCCGGCCGATCCCCGCGTTCATCGATCAGGACCTCTTCGGATACGAGGAGATCTGGGCGGCCGCCGGGACTCCCGACTCGGTGTTCCGGACGACCCCGGAGGAGCTTCGGACCGCGGCCGAGGCCGGCCCAGCGGACTTCAGGGAGCGAAGCACGTAGCGCCGGAACGTCGCAGCCACCCGTTAGAATGGACCGGCTACGCCCGCAACCAACCCAGGCAGCACTGAGCAGGACCGAGCGGAGGACCGATGATCCAGCTGACCCAGACCGCAGCCGGCAAGGTGAAGGAGCTCCTCCAGGAGGAGGGCCGGGCCGATATCTCGCTCCGCGTGGCCGTCCAGCCGGGCGGGTGCTCGGGCCTCCGTTACGCGATGTACCTGGACGACCAGCTGTCCGAAAAGGATGTCACCGCCGACCAGTTCGGCGTCCGGCTGGTCGTGGACAAGATGAGTGCCCCCTACCTGTCGCAGGCGACGATCGACTTCGTGGACAGCCTGGAGGCGTCGGGGTTCACCATCGACAACCCGGCCGCGCAGAGCTCTTGCGCCTGCGGCCACTCATTCCACTAGGGCGTCCAGCGCGGCGCCGAACCCCTCGCGGAGCTCATCGAGTTCGGCCCGATCGATCACCAACGCCGGCGAGACCTGCAGGCCTCCCGTCGCGAGCGTCCTGGTCATGACGCCGGCGTCCCGGCACGCCCGAACGGCCCGGGCCGGGAGCGTGGGGTCCGCGCCGATGGCTTGCGCTGACAGTTGGACCGCAGCGAGCACGCCCGTGCCGGCCCGGACCTCGTCGACGATTGGGTGAGCCGCAAGCGGCGTCAGCGCCTCGGCCAGGTCGGCTTCCAGCTCCAGGGCTCGTTTGGGAAGCGCTTCACGCTCGAGGATGTCGAGGTTGGCCATGGCCGCGGCGGCCACCGTGGCGTGGCCGGAGTAGGTGTACCCGTGCCGCCACAGTCCGGCCGTCTTGTTCCAGAACGGCTCGGCCACACGAGGCGACGCGACGACGGCGCCCATCGGCAGGTAGCCGCTCGTGATGCCCTTGGCACAGGTGATGAGGTCGGGCCGGAGCTCCCACCGGTTGCTGGCGAACCAGTCGCCCGTGCGCCCGAAACCGGTGATGACCTCGTCGGCGACGAACAAGACACTGGCCTCGCGGCAGATCGACCGGACCCTCTCGAGGTAACCCTCCGGGGGGGCGAACACGCCCCCGGCCCCGATGACCGGTTCACAGAAGAACGCGGCGACCCGCTCCGGCGTTGCGGCATCGATGGCGTCGCGGAGTGCATCCGGTGAATCCCACGCGACCCTCGCCACGTCAGCCACGAGCGTGCCGTACCCGGAGGCGTTGGCCCCGATGCCGGCCAGGCTGGTCCCGGCGACGTGCATGCCGTGGTACGCGTTCTCCCGCGTGATGAACATCGTCCGGTCGGTCTGACCCAGGAGCTGCCAGTACCGGCGGGCCATCTTCGCCGCCGTGTCGATCGAGTCCGAGCCGCCGCTCGTGAAGAACACCTTGTCGTCGGGGTCGGGCGACAGGTCCGCCACCCGCTCGGCCAGCTCGATGGCCGGCCGGTTCGAGACGTCACCGAAGGTCGAGTAGGCGGACAGCCGGCGGAGCTGGGCGGCGGCGGCATCGGCGATCTCGGCCCGGCCGAACCCCACGTTGCAGTACCACAGGCCGGCGGTGGCATCGATGTACCTGCGCCCGCCCTCGTCCCAGACGTGCACGCCATCGCCACGATCCAGGACGAGCTCTCCGCCCTCCTGGATCGCGGACATGTCGGCGAAGGAATGCCAGAACCGGGTCATGGCGCACTACGGTACCAGCAGTCGTCGGGTTGGAGGCTCAGTCGGGATCGTACGCGAGGTTCGGACGGAGCCAGCGTTCGGCCTCGGCGACCTCGATTCCCTTGCGCCGCGCGCAGTCATCCACCTGGTCGCGCCCGATCCGGCCGACGTTGAAGTATCGGGCGGCGGGGTGGCCGAAATACAACCCAGAGACCGAGGCGGCCGGAAGCATGGCGCAGGTCTCGGTGAGATCCATGCCCACCGCCGCGGCGTCCAGGAGCTCGAACAGCGTCCGCTTCTCGCTGTGGTCCGGGCAGGAGGGGTAACCGAAGGCGGGGCGGATCCCTCGATAGCGCTCGGCGATGAGCTCCTCGTTCGTCATCTTCGGCCCGGTCTCATACCACTCGCGACGGGCCACCTCGTGGAGGTGCTCGGCGAAGGCCTCGGCCAGGCGGTCGGCGAGCGCCTTCACCATGATGGCCCGGTAGTCGTCGTGATCGGCCTCGAATCCCGCGACCTCCTCGTCGACGCCGATGCCGGCCGTGACGGCGAAGGCGCCGACGTGGTCGGCGAGGCCCGTCTCGGCGGGCGCGACGAAGTCGGCGAGCGAGCGGTTGGGCCGGGCGTCGCCATGGTCGGCCTGCTGGCGGAGCATGTGGAAGCGCACGCCGTCGGGGCCGGCCTCGAGCACGAGGTCGTCGCCGTCGGCGTTCGCCGGCCAGAAGCCGTACACCCCTCGCGCCGAGATGCGGTCGCCCGCAACGAGCTCGTCCAGCTGCTCGTTCGCGTTCTGGTACAGCTCGCGCGCGGCGGGGCCATGGGCCGGATGGTCCAGGATGGCCGGGAACCGGCCCTTCAGCTCCCACGCCGTGAAGAAGAACGTCCAGTCGATGTAGGGGCGAAGCGTCTCGATGGAGGCCTCCACGAGCTTGGTCCCGGTGAAGGCCGGTACCGCCAGGTCCCGCTTGTGCCACACGATCGGCGTGCGGTTCGACTTCGCCTCCTCGTACGAAAGGAGTGGGCGACGATCTCGTTCGGCGTGTTGCTCCCGGAGGTGCTGCTGGTCGTCCCGGTTCTGGCGGTCGAGCTTGGCCCTTCGCTCCGGGTCCAGCAGGTCCGAGACCACCCCCACCACGCGTGACGCGTCGATCACGTGGACGGTCGGATTGCCGTACTCCGGCGCGATCCGCACTGCGGTGTGCTGCTTCGAGGTGGTGGCCCCGCCGATCAGAAGGGGAAGGTCGATTCCACGGCGCTCCATCTCCTTGGCCACGTGCACCATCTCGTCGAGCGACGGCGTGATGAGGCCCGACACGCCCACGATGTCGCACCGCTCGTTGGCCGCAGTGTCCAGGAGGACGTCCGCCGGGACCATCACACCGAGGTCGATGACCTCGTAGTTGTTGCAGCCCAACACCACGCCCACGATGTTCTTGCCGATGTCGTGGACGTCGCCCTTCACGGTGGCAAGCACGACCTTGCCCTGAGCGCGATCGGTCGTGCCAAGGCGGAGCTTCTCTTCCTCCATGAACGGCTCGAGGTATGCCACGGCCTTCTTCATGGCCCGTGCGCTCTTTACCACCTGCGGCAGGAACATCCGGCCCGAGCCGAATAGGTCGCCGACGACCTGCATGCCCTCCATCAGCGGTCCCTCGATGACCTCGAGGGGGCGGACGTATTGCGCGCGAGCCTCCTCGGTGTCCTCCTCGATGAAGTCGACGATCCCGTGGATGAGCGCGTGCTTCAGCCGGTCCTGAACGGTGCCCTCGCGCCAGGTCAAATCACGCTCGCGCTTGGTCGCTTCGCCCCGGACGTTCCCGGCGAACGTCACCATCCGCTCGGTGGCGTCGGGGCGGCGGTCGAAGATGATGTCCTCGACGTGCTCTAGGAGGTCGGCCGGGATGTCCTGGTAGAGCGTCAGCTGGCCGGCGTTCACGATTGCCATATCGAGCCCGGCCTGGATGGCGTGATACAGGAAAGCGGAGTGGATGGCCTCCCGGACGACGTCGTTGCCCCGGAACGAGAACGAGAGGTTGGAAACGCCACCCGAGATCCGCACGCCGGGGCAGCGCTCCTTGATGATCCGCGTAGCCTCGATGAACGCCTTGGCGTACCCGTTGTGCTCCTCGATCCCGGTGGCGATGGCCAGGATGCAGGGGTCGAAGACGATGTCCTCGGGCTCCAGGCCCGCCTCTTCGGTGAGGAGCCCGTACGCGCGCTCGCAGATCTGGACCTTGCGTTCCACCGTGTCGGCCTGGCCCTTCTCGTCGAAGGCCATCACCACGACGCCGGCGCCGTATCGTCGAGCGGTCCGGGCCTTCTCCAGGAAGGCCTCGTCGCCCTCCTTGAGGCTGATGGAGTTCACGACGCCCTTGCCCTGCACGCACTTCAGGCCGGCCTCGATCACCGACCATTTCGAGCTGTCGATCATCACCGGGACCCGAGCGATCTCGGGCTCGGTGGCCACGAGGTTCAGGAACGTCGTCATGGCCTGCTCGGAGTCCAACAGGTCGGCGTCCATGTTCACGTCGATCAGGTTCGCGCCGCCTCGGACCTGTTCCAGCGCCACCTCGACACCGCCCTGGAAGTCGCCCGCGTCGATCAACCGATGGAAGCGCCTGGATCCGGTGATGTTGGTGCGCTCGCCGATCATCACGAACCCGGTGTCGGGCTGGATGACGAAGGGCTCCAGGCCGGAGAAGCTCGTCAGGCGTCGCGAGGCCGGGACCCGGCGAGGGGGCAGGCCCTCCAGTGCTGTGGCCACCCGCCGGATGTGCTCGGGGGTGGTGCCGCAGCAACCACCCAGGATGTTGGCCAGGCCGGCCTCCGCGAACTCCCGGAGGTACTTCGCGGTGGTGTCCGGTTGCTCATCGTAGCCTCCGAACGCGTTCGGCAGCCCGGCGTTGGGGTAGCAC